>NZ_JBSFLZ010000010.1:0-105404 GCF_053599315.1 Saccharopolyspora sp. NPDC000995 | reverse complement strand
CAACGCGAACAGCCCGTCGACCACGCCCTCAACTCTCCAGAAACCACGATCCCCGCAACTCCCTGAAATCCAGGGTGTTGCGGGGATCGCTAGAACCCGCCGGCACGAACGGTCCGTTCACCTCACCTTTGTGGGCTGGGGCGAACGGACCGCTCGTGCCGTAGGGGGTGGCGAACAGGCCGTTCGCTGCTCTCGACCGCCCTACGCCGACAGCAGCTGGGCGCAGCGGATCAGGCCGAGGTGGGAGTAGGCCTGCGGGTGGTTGCCGAGGGAGCGCTCCGCGATCGGGTCGTACTCCTCGGACAGCAGCCCCGTCGGGCCCGCCGTGTCGACGATCTGCTGGAAGAGCTCCTCCGCCTCGGTGCGCCGACCGATCAGCAGGTACGCCTCGATCAGCCATGCGGCGCACAGGTGGAAGCCGCCCTCGTCGCCGGGCAGCCCGTCGTCGCGACGGTAGCGGTACACAGTGGACCCGCTGCGCAGCTCCGCCTCGATCGCCGTGACCGTCGCCTGGAACCGCTCGTCGGACGGATCGATCAGCCCGGACAAGCCGACGTGCAGGGACGCCGCGTCCAAGTCCGATCCCTCGTAGGCGGTGGTGAACGCCTGCACGTCCGGGTGCCAGCCGTTCTTGATCACGTCCTGGGCGATCTGGTCGCGCAGCGGCTCCCACGACGGGTCGGCCTCGCGGCCGTACGCGGTGGCCAGCTTCAGCGCCCGGTCCAGCGTCACCCAGCACATGACCTTGGAGTACACGTGGTGGCGGGGCACGTCGCGCTCTTCCCAGATGCCGTGGTCGGGTTCGGCCCAGCGGTGCGAGACGGCCTCGGCCATCGCCGTGACCAGCTCCCAGTCCACGTCCCGGACCCGGCTGGTGGCCTGCGCGAGGTGCGCGATCAGCTCCACCACGGGGCCGAACACGTCGAGCTGCACCTGTTGGTCGGCGAGGTTGCCGACGCGGACCGGCCGCGAACCGGCGTAGCCAGGCAGGCTGTCGATCACAGCCTCCGGCCCGAGCCCGGTGCCCTGCAGCGTGTACAGCGGGTGCAGCCGCTCCGGACCGGGCAGCGTCTCCAGCACCCGGTGCAGCCAGTTCAGGAACGCCTCGGCCTCGGCCGTGGAGCCGAGCGTGACCAGCGCCTGCGCGGTCATCGCGCCGTCGCGCAGCCAGCAGTACCGGTAGTCCCAGTTGCGGACGCCGCCGATCTCCTCCGGCAGCGAGGTGGTGGCGGCGGCCATGATCCCGCCGGTGTCGGAGTTGCACAGCCCGCGCAGCGTCAGCGCGGAGCGGGCGACCAGGTCGCGCTCCACCTCGGGCAGCGACAGGGTCTTCATCCATTCCGACCAGTACCGGTCGGCCTCCAGCCGGCGGTTCACCTCGGTGCGCGCCGACGACAGGTCGTCGGTGCCGCAGCGCAGCTCCAGCACGAGCGGGCTGTCCTCGGTCGGGTCGACGACCGCGTGCGCGGACTCGTGCATGCCATCGGAGGTGATCTCCCACTGCACGCCGGGCGAGTAAAGGACCATCGGCTCCGAGGTGCCGAGCACTCGCAGCCCGCCCGCCTCGGCGGTCAGCCGCACCGGCACCTGCCCGAACTCTGGCCGCGGCGCGAACTCCACGGCCGCGCGGGTGCTGCCGCTGATCACCCGGACCAGGTCGGTGCGGTGACTGTCGGTTCCGTGCGCGAGGTAGTCCGTGACCAACAGCCGCGACCAGCGGGTTTCCACGATCATGGTGTTCGGCACGTACCGCTGACCCAGCGGCAGCGGGCTGCGCTGGGCACCGTTGCCGCCCTGCGGGCGGATCGTGAAGTGGCCCGCGCCGGGGCCGCCCAGCAGGTCGGCGAACACCGCCGCCGAGTCCGGGCCGGGGTGGCACATCCAGGTTAGTCGCGCGTCCGGGGTGAGCAGGCCGACGGTGCGCTCGTTGGACAGCATGGTCAGCCGCTCGATCGGCGGGGCCTGCTCGCCGTAGAGCCAGGTGCGCCGCTCCTCCATCAGGAACGCCAGCACGGTGGCGACGTCGGTGGTGCTGCCGATCCGGTACGACGCCAGCGTGTCCCCGTCACCGACCTTGATGCCCAGATCGGGGCCGTGCAGCCGGGCGAAGGCCTTCTCGTCGGTGACGTCGTCGCCGAGGAAGACCGCCGCGGTGGCGCCGACCTGGTGGCGCAGCGCGTCCAGCGCGTTGCCCTTGTCGGTTTGCACCACGGCGAGCTCGACGACCGCCTTGCCGTCGGTGACCTGCACGCCGTCCCAGGACGCCGGGCCGTTTCGGACGGTCTCCAGCACCTCCTCGGCCAGGGCGGGCTCGGCGCGCCGGACGTGCACGGCGACGCTGGCGGGCTTGTTCTCCAGCGTGACGCCGGGCTTACCGCGCACGATGTCCTGCAGCGCGATCTGCAGTTCGGTGCGCAGCTGGGTGGCCTCGGGTTCTAGCTCATGAACGAACCCGACGTCGAACTCGGAACCGTGGCTGCCGACCAGGTACACCTCGGCGGGCAGGCGGGACAGGATGGCCAGGTCGCGCAGCGCGCGGCCGGAGATCACCGCCGTGGTGGTCGCCGGCAGCGCGGCCAGCGACCGCAGGGCGTGCACTGATTCGGGCAGCGGTTTGGCCTGGGTCGGGTCCGCCACGATGGGGGCGAGGGTTCCGTCGTAGTCGCAGGCGACCAGAAGTCGAGGCGTCCGCGCGAGCTGCACGATCACGCGGCGCAGCTCGGCAGGCAGGGCTTCGGCGGTCAACGCCATACTCCTCAGGGGGGCGTGGTCAAGTCTGGTGTGAATCGGTCCGGTGCGAGCCGTGGATGGTGACCATCGACGTCGACCGGGTTCGACAAGTATCGCTGACGCGGTGCTGTCCGTGTTGCGGACCGGTTACCCGCAGCTACTCCGCGAGCGGTGTGCCCAGTGCTTCGAGGAACGACCGGGCCCAGCGGTCGACATCGTGTGTGAGCACCTGCCTACGCAGTGCGCGCATCCTACGGCGTCCCTCCGCCTCGTCGATGTCGAGGGCCGCGAGCAACGCGTCCTTCACGCCATCCAGGTTATGCGGATTCACCAGGAACGCGCTCGTGAGCTCCGCCGCAGCACCGGCGAACTCGCTCAACACCAGTGCACCGCCCAGGTCGTACCGGCAGGCCACGTATTCCTTGCACACCAGGTTCATGCCGTCCCGCACCGGCGTCACCACCATGACGTCGGCGGCGCAGTAGAAGGCCACCAGGTCCTTGCGGTCCACCGAGGTGTGCAGGTAGTGCACCGCGGGGTGGCCGACGCGGCCGAACTCGCCGTTGATCCGCCCGACCTCGCGCTCGATGTCCTCGCGCATCTGCTTGTAGTGCTCGACGCGTTCCCGGCTGGGCGTGGCGATCTGGATCATCGTCACGTCCTCGGCCTTGACGTGGCCCTCGGCGAGCAGCTCGTGCATCGCGTGCAGCCGCACGTCGATGCCCTTGGTGTAGTCGAGGCGGTCGACGCCGAGCATGATCTTCTTCGGGTTGCCGAGCTCGGCGCGCAGCGTCTTGACGCGCTGCTGGATCTCCTTGGTGCGTGCCAGCCGGTCGAGTCCGGTGGCGGCGATGGAGATCGGGAACGCGCCGACCCGCACGGTGCGGTCGCCGACCTGCACCACACCGGGGCGGGACCGGACCCCGACCTGGCCGCGGCTGGGTTCGAAGCCAGCCAACCGGCGGGCCAGCCATAGGAAGTTCTGCGCACCGCCGGGCCGGTGGAAGCCGACCAGGTCGGCGCCGAGCAGCCCGCGCACGATCTCGGTGCGCCACGGCAGCTGCATGAACAGCTCGACCGGCGGGAACGGGATGTGCAGGAAGAAACCGATCCGCAGGTCGGGCCGGAGTTCGCGGAGCATCGCCGGGACGAGCTGCAGCTGGTAATCCTGCACCCAGACCGTCGCGCCCTCGGCGCTGACCTCAGCGGCGGCCTCGGCGAAGCGCCGGTTCACCCGCCGGTAGGCGTTCCACCAGGCGCGGTTGTACACCGGTGGCACGACCACGTCGTGGTACAGCGGCCACAGCGTGGCGTTGGAGAATCCCTCGTAGTACTCGGCGAATTCGGCCGCCGACAGCGGCACCGGGTGCAGCTGCAGGTCGTCGTCGGCGAACGGTTCGACCTCGATGTCGGCGACCCCGGGCCAGCCGACCCACGCGCCGCGCTGGGCGCGCAGGAACGGCTCCAGCGCGGTGACCAGCCCGCCGGGGCTGTGCTTCCAGCGCTCCGTGCCGTCGTCGAGGCGTTCCAGATCCACCGGCAGCCGGTTCGCGACCACGGCGAAATCCGCTCGATCGGGCGTGCGGCCCTTGCTCACCGGTAATCCTCCCGCCGTGTCGGCTACCTGTCGCGAGGCTAGCCAATCCAGCCAGTTGCTGCGTGCTGCGTGTGGGGCAAACGAGACGTGCGGAGTGTGAGTCTTTTGGGCTGCTGCGGCGACGCAAAAGACTCACGGCCGATCAGTCCAGCCGCCGTTTCGCGGGACGCAGCGGACCGGACATCCGCGGCCCGGAGAAACGGCGTTCCAACCTACCGAGCCTGGTACGAACCGGCTGTGCGAGGTATTCGCCGAGCACCACCCCGGCTCCGAGCGCGAGCCCCGTGGCGACGGCGAGCATCAGCGTGGCGACGCCGGCCGGGCTGCCCAGCACGGACAGCTCGTACAGCCCGCGGTAGGTCGCCAACCCTGGCAGCAGCGGCGCGACGCCGGAAACGGCGATCACCAGCGCGGGAATCCGCAATCGCCGCGCGATGATCCCGCCGATGAAACCGACCACGGTGGTCGCCACCGCCCCGGCCAGCACGGAGTGCACGTCGGCCAGCGTCAGCAGGGCGTGCACCGCGGCGGCCACGGCACCGCCGATCCCGGCCGTGAGCAGCGGCCGCGGCGGCGCGTAGCTGGCGAGCGCGAAGCAGGCCGACGTGGAAGCACCGGCGAGCATCTGCACCGGCAGGTGCAAGGCCGGTGCCAGCACTTCGGCGCGCCCCAGGGCTTGCGCGTCGAGGCTGCCGACGCTGTCCCCACCGATCCGCACGCCGATGTACAGCGACAGCACCACCCCGGCGATCAACCCGGCCGACATCAGGGCCAGCTCGGCTATCCGGCCGGCCGCGGTCACGTTGTAGCCGGTGATGGCGTCCTGCATCGAGCCGACCACGGTCATCCCGGACAGCAACACGATGATGCTGGCCGGGATCGCCAGCGCCGCGTTGTCGAGCAGGCCGGTGGCGTAGCAGCCCAGCGCGACGGCGGTGGCAAGCGCCCCACCGACGGCTTGTTGGAAGAAGAACGGCAACGAGCGTTTGTTCAGCAGCCGCCCGACGCGGTCGACCATCGCGGTGGCACCGGCGGCGACCAGCGGCAGCAACGGGGTGGAGCCGCCACCGAGCAGCACGGCCAGCGACGCGGCCATGCCCGCCCAGGACAGCGTTGCGACCCAGCGCGGGAACGGGTGGGGCGCCGTGGTGATCCGGTCCAACTCTGCGTAGGCCTCGGCGGCGGTCAGCTCGTTGGCGGTGATCCGCCGCAGCAGCGCTTCGACGTCCGTGAGGCGCGTGTAGTCGAGGGAGCGGTTGCGGACCACCCTCAGCGAGGTGATCGGCGGCAGGTCGGTGCCCCGGTAGGTCGACACCGTGATCGACGTGTAGATCACGTCGACCTCGGTGTGCGGCAGACCGTAGGCGGTGACCACGGCGACGATCGTCGCGGTCACGTCCGAGGCGCCGGCCCCGCTGGCCATCTGCACCTCGCCGATGCGAAGCCCGAGGTCTAGGACGAGGTGGACGGTGGATTCGTTGGGCAGTGCCGGCCCGTAGACGACGTTGCGAGACCCCGGCGGGATGGTGAGCTCCGGGTCGCGCCGCCGCAGCACACCGCGGGCGCGCTGCGTGATTCCCACTGCTGGTCTTCCTTCCTGCCGGACCGCCTTGCGGGCGGTTCGCCGTGCCTGATCTTCCCCTCGGGCATCGCCTGTCATGAGCCGACCGTTGCACCCGCGATCTGTGGCGTCCATCACCGATTTCCAGCCGGTCGGCGGCCATCGTCCGGCACGGTCGACACGGCCGCTTTCCATCCCAGGCGGATCGCCGCTTACGATGTCCCCGCACGACGGAAGTGCGTGCCGCTGTAGCTCAGTTGGTAGAGCGCCCGCCTTGTAAGCGGACGGTCAGGGGTTCGAGTCCCCTCAGCGGCTCCGACGGTACCTGGCCAGCGCTTTTGACGAAGCCATCCGATCTGTCGAATTCAGCACACCGCCCCGCCCGGCAGCGGCCGAGCGGGGCGGTTCGGTTCGGGCCGTCAGCGACCCTGGAGCGCCTTCACGTTGTCGCCGAAGGTCCAGGACTTGGCGCCGTCCCAGTTGATCGACCAGGTCATCAGGCCCTTCAGGCTGCCGTTGTAGTGATTCCAGGCTTGGGCGACCAGATCGGGCGACATGTGACCGCCGCCCGCGCCCGGCTGGGCCGGCAGCCCGGGAACCTGCTTGTCGTGGGGGACCCTGATCGTGGTGCCCTGGACGACCAACCCCTTGTCCAGGCAATCCGTCTGCACCGTGAATCCCTGCACCGTGCCGGCCTGGTACGAATCACCCGAACAGCCGTACATGCTGCCGTTGTAGTACTGCATGTTCAGCCACCAGAGCCGGCCGTTGTCCGTGTACTTCTTCACGATCGGAAGGTATGCACCCCAGATCGATCCGTAGGTCCCGCTACCGCCGGTGACGTACGCGGTTTCCGGTGCCATCGTCAACCCGAACTCCGGGGGCATCTTGGCGAGCACGCCGTCGATGATGCGGATCAGGTTTGCCTGCGACTGCGAGAGTTCGTTGATGTTGCCGCTGCCGCTGAGGCCGGTCTCGATGTCGATGTCGATGCCGTCGAAGTTGTACTTCTGCAGGATCGGTACCACGGTCTCGACGAACCGGTCGGCGACGGCGCTGGAGGACAGGTCGATCCCCGCCGTAGCGCCGCCGATGGACATCAGGATCGTGAGCCCGTCCGCCTTGGCCTGGCACATCTCGGCCGGCGTGGCCACCTTCACCGTGCTGTCCATCCCGTCCTCCCACAGGACGGTGCCGTCCGGGCGGATTACCGGGAAAGCCGCATTGATCACGTTGTAGCCGTGCTCGCGAATGGCAGGATCCGTGATCGGGGTCCAGCCGAACGGCGGATGCACCCCATTTACCGCGCCGTCCCAATTTTCCCAGTACCCGTGGAGCACCTTGCCCGCCGGTTTCGATTTCACCGGACAGGTTTCCGACGCCGGGGCAGGGCTTGAGGCGTTCGCCTCGTGTGGCGCCTCGTACGCCGCGGCGACCTGGGAGAACGACACAGCGGCGAGGAACGACGCCACCAATCCGGTTCTCAGCAGGCGTTTTTTCCGACCAACCATTCCCGGTTCCCTCCGCGACAGGACCAATTTCGGAATTGGTCCGGATCCGATGAGACTCACCCGTCGTCCACCAGTAACTTTTATGACAAATTCCGCGACCGGAAACAAGATTTTGAAGAAAAGTGGTATTTACCAATTTTCCGCTCGTTCCCTGAGCTCTTCTCGATTGTCGGCCGGCAGGAGCGGGCGGCCAGGGACGTGAGCCGCATGTGGCCGGCGACGCGCAAGATCGCTGGCCCGGGATTCAGCGCGCATCATGGCTTCATGGCCGCCGAAACCACGATGACGGACAAACTGTTCCGCGTCGCCGTGCTGCTCAAGGGACTTGACGGCGCGGTGCAGCTGATCGGCGGGGTGCTGCTGATCTTCTTGCCCCCTGACATCGTCACCCGGTTCGCGCACGCCGCCGTCACGCGGGACCTGCTGGGCCCGCCGGCCGGATCGCTGGCCGGGCACTTCGAGGAAGCTGCACAGCACTTCGCCAGCGGCGGCAGCACGTTCGTGATCGCCTACCTGATCGCCCACGGCGTGATCAAGATCGGTCTGGTGATCGGCCTGCTGCTCAAGATCATGCCGCTGTACCCGGTGGCGCTGACCGCACTGGGCCTGTTCGTGATCTTCGAGGTGCTGCGCGCGGTGCAGACGAGGTCGATCGCGCTGCCGTTCTTCGCGGCGCTGGATGTGGTGATCATCATCCTCGTGCTCCGGGAATACCTCGAATTGCGCCGCCGGTCCCAGTGACCCGAGCCGGGGGTTGCGCCACGCTGGAGGTGCCGGGTTGTGGCCTACTCCGGAGGTGGTCATGCGGCGACGGAAGCACGACGAACCGGTGCTGATCACCGATGCAGCGCCGTCCTTCGACGAGGAACAGCGACACCGCAAGCGGGTCTACGCCGTTGTGATGGTGGTGCACCTGGTTGGCTTCACCGCCGCCGGACTGCTGGCGCACATCTGGTGGCTCGCGCTCGGCATCGTGGCCGTCACCGGCGCCCTGCCGTGGGTCGCGGTCGTCCTGGCCAACGACCGCACGTCCCGGCGCGGTCAGCGCCGGATGCGAGGCGGCGGCCACGCCATCGAGGACCGCCACCACGACCAGATCGATATTTGACGCCGCGGACCCCGTCCGGCGCGCCGCTGTCGCACCACCACCAGCAGCGTCCCGGCAAGCACGGGGCGGACGTGTCAGACCAGTCGGTTTGTTCGAGGCGGCCGGCTTGGTTATAGCCGTCGTCTCCGTCGTAGGTGTCGGCTTCGTCGTTGTCGGCCAGGCCGGCGGCGTGGTCTCCGCCGAAGTCGCCAGTTATGTCGATATCGTCGGCTTTGCCGGAATCATCGGGATGGGGTGGTGGTCTCGTCACCTTCGCAGGTCACCCGGACGTCGCCAACCGTCACGTCCCTGGCCAGGACCCGCACGGATGCGATCATGCGGGGCCGTGCCGTCCGCGGTCCACTTCGGCCCGCAACCAACACGCCGCCCGGGCCGCCGATGCCGAAAACCGATCCGCCCCTATCGACGCGAGTTGATCTCCACCGTATTTCGGGATGCGCGAAATACGGGAATTCACCACGATCGTTCGACTTCGCCCACGCGGAGGGGTTGACAAATTCGATCATTTCGCCAGCAATTGGTGAGTTGGGCCCAAGCAATGGACGACTTCGCTCGACCGAGCGAAGAGTCTTTCGGTTCAAACAGTTGCGTCCTCGCGAACCGAAGGAGCTCAGCGCGTCGCCCGCCCGAAACGTAGCCGACCTCGCCGGAGCCGCACTCGCGGTGGAGCCTTCGCCTGCGCCGGCGCAGGCGAAGACCCCGCCGGAGGTCTCGACCAAGATCGTCTATGACCGGGAGGCGGGCAGCACCCCTGGGCGGCGCGGCGCTACGTCGACGACCAGGAGAACTGCACCCCACGAGGATCACCTGAGAATGTGTGTCACCGCGCGGCACTGCGTCGCGGGCGGCGGCCACGTGAGCTTCAACATCGACGACGGCATCCCGGCCGGCGGCGGCTCCGACGGCCCTATGTTCACCGGGGACACGCAGGTGGGCGTGGCCTCGACCAGCGACCGGCAGGCCACCACCGTCTAACCAACGCCACCGAATACCGCGCCTGGATCCGGTCTCTGGCGGGTGTGTAACAGCTCACGTGAGGCGGTCTGCCCGGGCGTGTGCCAGCCTTGGGAGGCCGCCTCGTCCCATGTTTCACCTGATTATCGGAGTTTGAATTTTCAAAAAAGGGGTACGGTGCACTTCGGAGCCTTTTGGGAACTTCGTTTCCACAGGTCAGGGCGCTGACAAATGATCGAGTTCGTAATCACCAAGGGTCTCCCTAGCATCAACTTCGGGCGAATTGCAACGTTTCTGTAGTGCTTCTCACGTGTAAGATTGCATCTCGCCTGGTAGATCGATAGTTATCGCGCCGACAGCCTGGCGCGTTACGGATGTTCTGTTAAGTTGGCAAAGCATGACCGGCGATAAACCGAGCCATAACATCAACAACGGGAATTGCGAAAGTGGTTCAGCCGGAGGGTTGGAGATCGACACTCCGGTCGTCTCGGACGGCCCTGAGCTCTACCGAATCACCCGCGATTCGGCAGTGCTGGATGTGAACTCGTCCTACGCATATTTGTTGTGGTGCCGGGACTTCGCGCAAACCTCCGCGGTGGCACGCATCGACGGTGCGGTCGTGGGATTCGTGACCGGGTACGTCCGGCCCGACGCCCCCAACACGCTCGTCGTCTGGCAGATCGCCGTCGATGCATCCCAGCGCGGTGGTGGCGTGGCAGGTCGGCTCCTGGGCCACCTGGTGGATCGTGTACTGCCGCGTGGGGTTCGCTACCTGGAAACGACGATCACTGCGGACAACGCCGCGTCGATCAAGCTGTTCACCGCGCTGGCGCGCAAGCGCGCGGCGAACCTGGAGCGCAGCGAGCTGTTCACCGCCGACCTGTTCCCGGATGCGCACCTGGGGGAGGACCTGTACCGCATCGGGCCGTTCGAGCCCGTCCTGGCCGCCGCGGCCGGATCCTGACCGCTGCCGCCGTCAGTACCGGCACGAAATCTTGTTCTTGAGGTGCCGGGGCGCGCGAAGCGCGCGCTGCCCGGCCGAACGGAGGATCGTGAACGACATCTTCGCAACCCTGGAATCGGAAGTCCGCAGCTACAGCCGAACCTGGCCGACGGTCTTCGACCGCGCCGGCGGCAGCTACCTCTACGACGAAGACGGCACCGCCTACCTGGACTTCTTCGCCGGTGCCGGCGCGCTCAACTACGGGCACAACAACCCGTTGTTGAAACGAAAACTGATCGAGTACATCGAGCGCGACGGGGTGACCCACGGCCTCGACCAGTCCACTGTGGCCAAACGAGCGTTCCTGGAAGCTTTCCGGGACAACGTACTCAAGCCGCGCGGGTACAACTACAAGGTCCAGTTCCCCGGCCCGACGGGCACCAACTCGGTGGAGTCGGCGCTGAAGCTCGTCCGCAAGATCACCGGGCGGGAATCGATCATCAGCTTCACCAACGCCTTCCACGGCATGACGCTGGGCTCGCTGTCGGTCACCGGCAACTCGATGAAGCGCGGCGGCGCCGGCATCCCGCTGGTGCACGCCACCCCGATGCCCTACGACGACTACTTCGACGGCCAGGTCCCCGACTTCCTCTACTTCGAGAAGATGCTGGAGGACAGCGGCAGCGGCCTCAACGAGCCCGCCGCAGTGATCGTCGAGACGCTGCAGGGTGAGGGCGGCATCAACTCGTCGCGGCCGGAGTGGCTGCGCGGGCTCTACGACCTGTGCCAGAAGCACGGCATGCTGATGATCGTCGACGACGTGCAGATGGGCTGCGGTCGCACGGGCCCGTTCTTCAGCTTCGAGGAAGCGGGCATCCAGCCCGACATCGTCTGCCTGTCCAAGTCCATCGGGGGCTACGGGCTGCCGATGGCGCTGACGCTGATCAAGCCGGAACACGACGTCTGGGAACCGGGCGAGCACAACGGCACCTTCCGCGGCAACAACCCGGCGTTCATCACCGCCACGGCGGCGCTGAAGCAGTACTGGGCCGACGACGCGCTGGAGAAATCCACCATCGCCAAGGGCGAGCGGGTCGGCGAGGTGCTCGAAGAGCTCGCCGCCAAACACGGCTCCGCGGTGGCCAAGGGCCGCGGCCTGGCGCGCGGGCTCGGCTTCGAGGACACCAACGTCGCGGGCAAGGTCTCCAAGGCTGCGTTCGACCGCAAGCTGCTACTGGAGACCTCAGGACCCAGCAGCGAGGTCCTGAAGCTCATGCCGCCGTTGACCGTGTCGGATGACGAACTGGAGCAGGGGCTTCAGATCGTCCGAGAATCGGTGCAGGCTGTCCTGGCCTGACTCGGCAACCGAATCGCAGCGATCGGACCGTTCACCTCACCAGACAGCGTGAACAGGCCGATCGCTGCACTGCGGTAGAGCAGAACGAAGATCCACTGGAGGAAATGTGATCGTCCGGCACCTCTCGGACATCGAGGACACCGACGCCGACATCAAGACCGAAAACTGGCGCAGCAAGCGCATCGTGCTGGCCAAGGAGAAGGTCGGCTTCTCGGTGCACGAAACCACCCTCTACGCCGGCACGGTGAACGACTTCTGGTACGCCAACCACATCGAGGCGGTGTTCATCACCGAAGGCGAGGGTGAGATCGAGGACAAGGCGACCGGCGAGGTGCACCAGCTCAAGCCGGGTTCGCTGTACCTGCTGAACAACCACGACCAGCACCAGGTCCGGCCCCGCACGACCATGCGCACGGTGTGCGTGTTCAACCCGCCCGTGACCGGGCGTGAGGTGCACGACGAGAACGGCGTGTACCCGCTGGTCGTCGAGGAGGACGAGACGCCGGTCGCAGGCTGACCCGGGCGACCGAGCGTGTTGACCGCCCGTGGCGGGTAACCGGAAACGGTTGCCCGCCATGCGCGTCGACGGGTCTTTCCCACGCGCGGACGTGGGAAATTGCGGGCGCATCCAGAATGCGCCGCTTCTAACCGAGGAACCGAGAAAAGGCGGGGGTGCCACCGGCACCAGCCGCTCCGGCGGGAATTCGCGAAGGAGGCGCAAACCATGACCGTCGCTGATCTGAGCACCCAGGACCGCTACCCGACCCGGGTGGCTGCCGAGCCGGCAATGATCCGGCGCTGCGATCCCACCGTCTGGCCCGGTGTGAAAGCCGGCCCGGCCACCGCGGAGAAACTCGCGGGGCACGAGGCCAAGGGCTTCCACGTCGTAGAGGGCTTGTTGTCCCCGGCCGAGGTGCAGACCTACTGGCGGGAGCTGGAGCGGCTTACCCGGGATCCGGAGGTGCGGGCCGACGAACGCACCATCGTGGAGCGCAGCTCCGAGGAGGTCCGCTCGATCTTCGAGGTGCACCGGATGAGCGAGCTGATCGCCGAGCTGGTGCGGGACCCGCGAGTCCTGGACCGGGCCCGTCAGATCCTCGGATCTGACGTGTACGTGCACCAGAGCCGGATCAACTACATGCCCGGATACCGGGGCACCGGCTTCTACTGGCACTCCGACTTCGAGACCTGGCACGCCGAGGACGGCATGCCGGCGATGCGCGCGGTGAGCATCTCGATCGCGTTGACCGACAACTACCCCTTCAACGGCGGCCTGATGATCATGCCCGGCTCGCACCGGACCTTCGTGTCCTGCGTGGGAGAGACACCGGACGACAACTACAGGTCGTCGCTGAAGGAGCAGCGGGTCGGGGTGCCGACTGAGGCCGACATCACCAAGCTCGCCTACGAGCACGGCATCGAGCAGTTCACCGGCCAGGCGGGATCGGCGCTGTGGTTCGACTCGAACTGCATGCACGGATCGGGCAACAACATCACGCCGTTCCCGCGCTCGAACATCTTCGTGGTGTTCAACAGCGTGGAGAACGCCCTGGTGGACCCGTTCGCGGCGGGCCACCCGCGCCCGGGCTTCATCGCATGCCGCAACCCGGCACCGATCCTGCGCTGACCGACCGAGGTGAGGGGCACCCGCGACCCAGCAACTTGCCAGGTACTGGGTCGCGGGTGCCCCTCACTCGTTCGTTTCGCGCCGTGCCATGGATTCGGTTGGCAATCCGCGGCTGAAGATCACAAATAGTGTAGCTCTGCGTGATCAGTCAGTTTCAGAACCGTTCGATTACCCTATTTTGACTAATCCAGCCGAGAAACCACCTAAGCCCAGCGGATTTACTCGACGGTAGGTAATTGCCTGCGGAATATTCCAGCAAGAAAAGAGTACCCGACACACCCATAGGTGGGGTGGTGACGGTTACGCGCCGTGGCCTATGGTGTTCGTTATCAAAATTTCCGGCCTCGTCGGCAAGTTTCCAACCTGGGGTTCAGAAGGGAGGAGTCCTGCGGT
Source organism: Saccharopolyspora sp. NPDC000995 (assembly GCF_053599315.1). NCBI lineage: Bacteria > Bacillati > Actinomycetota > Actinomycetes > Pseudonocardiales > Pseudonocardiaceae > Saccharopolyspora > Saccharopolyspora sp. NPDC000995. The sequence continues at coordinate 91,623 of NZ_JBSFLZ010000010.1, read as the reverse complement.
ACTACCTGGCATGGGTCCTGTCGCAGCGCTTCAACAGGACTCGTCCTGTTGTTGTCAGGCCCGACACCGGTCGGGCCGCGTTCGGCAGCCGCCGAGCGTTGGGATCGACAACGAAAGGAAAATGCAGGTGAACCGCAAGAAGGCCCGCAAGGCTCGTCGTCGGCGGGGCGCAGCAAAGCGCCCGGACCGGCCGCGGCGGACGACCCGGGCGCTCCTGCTGCTGATGCTGCGGGTCTCGTTGTGGTGGCTCGTCACTTGGTTCGACGACCACAGCTGATCCCCTTCGGGGGCGGGTTGAAGTGGCAGCTTCGGCCCGCCCCATCCCAGCCGACGCACCGCCAGGGCGCATCGTGCACGTGTAGCTACGGACAGTTGATCCGCAATCGCAATGCGCGGTCAGACTATCGGAATCCGGTCTCGCACGACACGGCGATCGGCAAAAATAGTACGTGTGTCCGGCTACAAAAACTGCCGAGTTGCGCTGAAGCTGACCGGAGCGTTCCGCATTGCGAATTTCGATGGAAGCTCGCCGGAATCCCGGAAGAATCAGCGCACGGGGTGGGCGGCGAGGACGGCGCCTACCTGGTCGGCTACCGCTGGGTCGAGCATCGGGTAGCGGCCGCCGGCGACGAAACGTTCGGACAGTTCGAACGTGACCACCTCGCCTTCGGCGAGCAGTTGGCCCGCCGCCATCGGGTCGACCGCGACGTTGTCCGGGTGCGTGATGGTGATGTTCCCGAACGTCGCCGCCAGGTACGGGCTGGCGAACTGGGTGAACGAGTCGCCGACCATCCGCACCGGCTGGGCGATCATGCCGGACTTCGGCTGCGACTCCAGGTGCAGCGGCTGGTGGAAGTCGCTGGGCTTGAACTGCGTGTTGTCCTCGGCCCCGCCGTCGGGCGCCAGCGAGTACGCCTGGATCGGCACGGTCCGGTCCTGCCCGAGGAGGTCCGGGATGTCGGCGCTGTGCGGGTACTGGCGGGACGGCCGGACCTTCCAGCTGCTCGTCACGCCCGGCTGCAGGCGCTCGGCGAGCTGGTACGTCATGGTGATGCCGCCCTCGTGGGTCCAGTGCGTGTCGATGTCGTGGTAGATCGGCCGCTGGTTGCGCGCCGCGACCTCGCGCAGCTGGGCGCGCAGGTCGACCGTGCCGGTCGCGGCCGGCACCCGGCGCCAGAACTCCTCGCGGGCCTTCGTCGAGCAGTCCTTCCCGGCGTAGTCGTCCGGCATGTTATCCGGGTACTCGGTGGACTTGTCAGGGGCGATGACCAGCTGGAACTTCCGGCCCGACGCCTCCACCACGGACCGCCAGCGGCGCAGTCCGGCGATCACCTGGTCCGTGCTCCGCTTCGGCACGCACCGGTAGGACACGTCGTGGCCGAGGTACAGCCAGCCGTTCTTGCCCTCGATGACGGCGGGGAACACGTTCTCGTCGATCGGCGGCTTTTCGTCGACCTGCCCGGCGCCGACCGGAGAGGTGTGCGAACCGCCGGCCAGCCGGGCGGGCTCGCCGAACACTCCGCGGCTGAGCGCGTCGACCGACTGCACCGCACCCTTCCGGAACGGCAGGTTCTCGGTGGCCCAGGCGTTCAGCCCGGTGAAGAACCCCCAACCGTCGGTGATGCTGGGGAAAGCGGCCTGCGGGCGGTTCTCCAACTGTTCGGCGCGCGCCCCGAAGATCCAGGTCGCCACCGGCGCGGTGAAGAACAGCATGGCGCAAACGAGCGCGGCCAGCTGACGCCTGCCGTGCCGGGGCCGGTGCAGCGGATGCTCCCGCGGCAACCACGCCTCATGGACCGGGGGAAGATCGGAGTGCTCCTGCCGCGACACGGAACCCACGTTAACCGGGCACGCAGCGCGACCGGCCCAGAACTCGCGGATCTCCCACACAGCGGCCCGTAACAGCGCGGACGCTACCGCCGCGCCCGCTCGCGTTCCTCGACGCTTTCCCAATCCTGCAGGCACCCGGCCTCGGAATGCGCTCGGATTCGCGCCGATCCACCTCGGCGCGGCGATCACCGCCGCGCAGGACGACCAACCCGAAGCACTCACGAGCTCCTACACCGTTCGGGTCCTGCATCAGGGCCAGGACCGCGCCGACCGGGTCCTTGATCACCTCCCAGGAGAGCGGATCCGCAAGGACATTCCGATCACCGTGGAGGAATCGCCTTGCTTCACAAGATCGCGCCGTCTTGCGCTCGGGACTGCCCGGTCGCGGCTGGCCGGCCAGCATTGCCCCTCGGACCGGTACCGCATGGTCGGCGAGCACCTGCCAAGCGCCAAGGTTCGTTCGGGCAGTGCGACCGGCGGGTGTGTGATCGGGTGCCGGGATGACCCTTTTGCGGGTCCCACGATGGCGTGTTACTCCTGACCTGCAACAACTCGTAGCAGCGTCTGGGGAAGGCATCCGGTGATGCATGAACATCCTTATGCGGCAACGCTTTCCGCGATCAGGTCACTCCACGTCCAGTGGTCCGCGGAAGCAGAACTGACTTCGGATCCAGCGCATGCCGCTGTGCTATACCGTCGCCTGCTCGAACTTGCCGACACCGTATCCCGGCTGGTCGTCTACGAACGGTTCCACCTCGAACAAGTGCGCACCACGAACCCCCCGCAACAACTTGTTTTGATCACTGGCACGAAGCCACGAGCAGACAACCCCGTACGCGGCGAAACAGGTTCGGTGCCGGCCGGATTGGCAAGGTGATCACTTCGGCGACGTGCCCAGCACCGTTGTTCGACGGCTCGCCCAAGTGCGAGTCAGGTCGCCCGTGGTCCATATCTACATCTCGGTGGCTCCTGCGGGACCGCATGCGATCCGCTCGCGCCCGGCCCGCAGTTTATTCCGGTTCGGCCGCCACTGATCAGCGCCCCGGTCCGGGATCCTCCCCGGCCCGGGGCGCTCTTGGGGTTCAGACGGCCTAATGACTGCCAGGCACCCGCGAAATAGGCCGTCGTAGCAACAAAAATACCTGTTCAGGTCGCGATCTTCGTCAGAACTGGTAGTACAGGAAAGGGCTGAAGGAGCCGGTGGCGACGAGGAGGCCCGCGTAGCCGAGGCCGAGGGTCAGGACTCCGATCCGGAGGACGTATGCCTGCGGGGTTCGGATCGCTTCCAGGAAAGGGCCGGTGCCCGAGTTCGCCGGGAGCGCCACGACCACCAGCGCCAGCAGCAGGAACACGAGGCGCTGGTTCGTCACCGATGCCGACACGATGTCCGTCAGGCCCGCGAAATCCGGCACCAGCATGTGGCCCAGCATCACGAACGCGCTGCCCAGGTCCGGCGACCGGAAGAACACCCAGCCGACCACCACCAGCAGCAGCGTCAGCGCGCGGCGTCCGAGGCGGGCCCGGATGCCGCTCGGCGCGTGCGACCAGCCGAATGCGCGCTCGACCACCAGCAGCGCGCCGTGGAACAACCCCCATACCAGGTACGTCCACGCCGCGCCGTGCCAGAAACCGGTCAGCACGAAGATGATCGCCAGGTTCCGGTAGGTGCACGCGGTGCCCCGGCGGTTGCCGCCCAGCGGGATGTAGACGTAGTCCCGGAACCAGCGCGACAGCGACATGTGCCAGCGCCGCCAGAACTCCGTGATCGTCACCGAGGAGTAGGGCCGGGCGAAGTTCTCCGGCAGCCGGAACCCGAGCATCCGGCCCAGCCCGATCGCCATGTCCGAGTAGCCGGAGAAGTCGAAGTAGAGCTGCATCGCGTAGCCAATCGCACCAAGCCAGGCGATCACGAAGGTCATGTCCTCGTTCGGGGTGGCGAAGCAGGCGTCCACCATCGGCGCCAGCGTGTCGGCGATGACGACCTTCTTCGTCAGGCCCCACGCGAACCGGGGGAAGCCCGCAGCGATGTCGTCGAGCCGGTGGGTGCGCCACTGCGGCAGCTGGTCGGCGATCTCCCGGTAACGCACGATCGGACCGGCCACCAGCTGCGGGAACATCGCGATGTAGGTGACGAACGAGACCGGGTCGCGCAGCGGCGGGCGCTGTCCGCGGTAGGTGTCCACCACGTAGGAGATGTGGTGGAAAGTGTAGAAGGAGATCCCGATCGGCAGCGCCAGATGCAGCACCGGGAAGTCGTTGCCGAACCACTGGCTCAGCACCGCCAGCTGCGCGGTGGCGAACCCGGCGTACTTCCACACCGCCAGGATCGTCAGGTTGAACGCGACGGTCCCGATCAGCAGCCACTTCCGCCGGTTCCGCTCGATTCCCCGCTCCTCGGGTTCCAGGTGCCGCCCGGCGAAGTAGTTCACCACGATGCCGGCGAGCAACAGCAGCGTGGTCCCGCCCGCGCCGCTGGCGTAGAACAGCAGGCTGGCGACGGCGATCACGGCGTTGCGTCCGCTGCGGGGTGCGATCAGCACGGCCGCGAGCACGGCTGGCAGGAAGTACCAGAGGAACAGCGGACTTGCGAACGACATCGGGGGCCTCGGGGTGCGGGAGGCCCGCGCCTCCCCTTTTGAGCGGGGTTCAGCTTTCTTGCTCGTCGGACTCTAGCCGAGCCCCGAACGTCACCGGCCCGGAATGCGACGGGTCCAAATCCCGGACAGCCGGTGCCGCGATCACCTAACCTGGGGTTCATGAACGCTCCGCCGCCGCCCGGTTGGTACCCGGACCAGGCAGATCAGCGTTATGTGCGCTGGTGGGACGGCAGGCAGTGGACCCAGCACGTCCAGCCCGCCCGGCGGCCTGCTCAGCAGCACCCGCAGCAATACGCCCCGCAGTACCCGGCAGCGCAGCACAACGACGCGTCGGCCATCGAGCTCGCGATGGGCGGCACCGGCGACGCCGCGGCCGTCCAGCACCAGGTGCAGCAGCGGGCGGCGTCGCCAGGCGCGGTCGCAGGCGGCGGTGGCACGCTGTTCACGGAGCCGGTTCTGGTGATCAACCAGCGAGCGAAGCTGATCGAGGTGGCGAACGAGTACGCTGTCTACGACCAGCACGGGCGACAGCTCGGTTCAGTCATGCAGGTCGGCCAGAGCGGCGCGCAGAAGGCGCTGCGGATGCTCACCAAGCTCGACTCGCTGATGACCGTGACGCTGGAGATCCGCGACAGCACCGGCCGCCCCGTCCTGGTGCTGACCCGCCCGGCGACCATGTGGAAGGGCACGGTCCACGTGCAGCGCCCGGACCAGTCGCCGGTCGGGGACATCAAGCTGACGAACTTCTGGGGCAAGGCCCGGTTCGACTTCGAGGTCAACGGGCAGCGCATCGGCGGCCTGCACGCCGAGAACCTGCGCGCCTGGGACATCAAGGTGCTCGACCACGCCGACGCGGAGATCGGGCGGATCACCAAGACCTGGCAGGGCCTGGCGAAGGCGGCGTTCACCACGGCGGACAACTACGTCCTGCAGATCCACCGGCCGCTGGCGGACCCGTTGCTGAGCATGGTCGTCGCATCAGCCCTGACGGTCGACACGATCCTCAGCCAGAACCAGCGGTAACCGCGATTTCCATGGAAATCGACGGTTCGATTTCCATGGAAATCGCGGTTTGGTGAGGCCTGGTGGTCAGGACCGGCGGCGGCGGGCGACCTCGGCGAGGACCACGCCCGCAGCGACCGATGCGTTTAGCGACTCCACGCCGCCCGCCATCGGGATCGAGACCGTCTGGTCACAGGTCTCCCGGACCAGCCGCGACAACCCGCGCCCTTCCGAGCCGACGACGACCACCAGCGGCTCCGTAGCCAACTCCAGTTCGTCCGAGGTGATGTCGGCGTCGGCGTCCAGACCGATGACCATCAGCCCGGCGTCCTTGAGGTCCTTCAACGTCCGGGTGAGGTTGACGGCCTTGGCCACCGGCAGCTTCGCGGCCGTGCCCGCGCTGGTGCGCCAGGCGACCGCCGTGATCCCGGCGCTGCGCCGCTGCGGCACGATCACGCCGTGTGCGCCGAACGCCGCCGCGGACCGGATCACCGCGCCCAGGTTGCGCGGGTCGGTCACGCCGTCGAGCGCGACGATCAGCGGCGGCATCCCGGAATCGCTGGCCGCCGTCAGCACGTCCTCCGGGTGCGCGTAGCTGAACTGCGGCACTTGCAGCGCAAGTCCTTGGTGCAGCGCGTTGTTCGTCATCCGGTCGAGCTCGATGCGCGGCACGTCGACCACGGAGATCCCGCGCGACTTCGCCTCCCGCACCGCCTCGGTGACCCGGTCGTCGATGTCGATGCCCTGCGCCACGTACAGCCCGGTCGCCGGCACGCCGGCCCGGATGCACTCCACCACCGGGTTGCGCCCGGCAACCAGTTCCGGCTGCGCGTCCTGCTGTGCCCGGCGCTTCGCGCGCTGCTGCTCCGTCTTGCTCCGCGTATCGGCGCGCTTCTTCGCGGGGTGGCTGACCCGGTCCTCCGCCTTCGGCGTCGGGCCCTTGCCGCGCAGCCCCCGACGGCGCTGCCCGCCGGATCCGACGACCATGCCCTTCTTGTTGCTCTTGCGCATGCCGCCGCGGCGTTTGTCGTTGCCGGCCACGTGTTACCCGTCTTTCAATGTCCACATCGGACCGTCGGGGGTGTCCTCGACGGCAATTCCGCTGTCCTGCAACCGATCGCGCAGCAGGTCGGCGGTGGCGAAGTCCCGCTCCTTGCGCGCCTGCTGGCGTTGTTCCAGGAGGGCCTCGACCAGGTCGGACAACGCGCGGTGCGCGGCGTCGTCCGCGCCGGAGTCGTCGGCCCACTGCTCGGACAGCGGGTCCAACCCGAGCACGTCGGTCATGGCCCGCACCGACGCTGCCGCGTCCCGGGCCGCCTCGTCGTCGCCGCGGTCCAGGGCGGCGTTGCCTTCCCTGGTCGCGTTGTGCACCGCCGCGATCGCCTGCGGCGTCGACAGGTCGTCGTCCATCGCCGCGGTGAACTCCGCTGCCAGCGCGCCGTGCTCGACGCTGCCAGCGCGCTGGCCGACACGGCGGACGAACGACTCGATGCGGTGGTACGCGGCGACCGCTTCGGCCAGCCCCGCCTCGGAGAACTCGATCGTGGACCGGTAGTGCGGGGTGACCAGGTAGTAGCGCAGCTCGGCCGCGCGGGCGCGCCCGAGCACGGCCGGGATGGACAGGGTGTTGCCGAGCGACTTCGACATCTTCTCGCCGCTCATGGTCACCCAGGCGTTGTGCATCCAGTACTGCGCGAAGCCGTCCCCGGCCGCGTTCGACTGCGCCAGCTCGTTCTCGTGGTGCGGGAACACCAGGTCCAGGCCGCCGCCGTGGATGTCGAACTCGCTGCCGAGGTAGAAGGTGGCCATCGCCGAGCACTCCAGGTGCCAGCCCGGCCGGCCGCAGCCCCACGGCGTCGGCCAGCTCGGCTCGCCCGGCTTGGCGCCCTTCCACAGCGTGAAGTCGCGCGGGTCGCGCTTGCCGCTGGCCAGGGTCTCGCCCTGCTGCACCTCTTCGAGGCGCTGCCCGGAGAGCTTGCCGTAGTGGTCGGCGTAGGAGGCCACCGAGAAGTAGACGTCGCCACCAGCCGCGTAGGCGTGCCCCTTGTCGATCAGCCGCTGAATCAGGCCGACCATCTGCGTGACGTGCCCGGTCGCGCGCGGCAGCACCGACGGCGGCTGGCAGCCGAGCTGGTCGTAGGCCCGCTCGAAAGCGCGCTCGTGCGTCGCGGCCCACTCCCACCACGGGCGACCGGCCGCGGCCGCCTTGGTGAGGATCTTGTCGTCGATGTCGGTGACGTTGCGGACCAGGAGCACGTCGTGGCCGCTGTGCTGCAGCCAGCGGCGCAGCACGTCGAAGTTCAGGCCGCTGCGGACGTGTCCGACGTGGGGAATGCCCTGCACGGTGGCACCACAGACGTAGATCGACGCTACTCCGTCGCAGCGCGGGTGGAATTCGCGCGTCGTGCGGGTCGCGGTGTCATGCAGGTGCAGGCTCACGCCCCTGATGGTACGGGGGCAGGTCGATGCCCAATCACGACAGGGCCTGGCTCGTCAAGGGGTAATGATCGTCAGCGCAGCACGTCGCGGACAGCGGTCAGCAGTCCGTCCGGCCGCTCTGTGGTGGACACCGGGTCGACGATCGCGACCCGGCATCCGACCGCGGCCGCGCCGCCGTCGGCCTCCTCGCTGTCGCCGACCATCAACGCCTCGCCGGGTGCGACGTCGAGCCGCTCGCAGGCCCGCAGGAAGATCTTCGAGTCCGGCTTGATCACGCCTTCGAGGTACGAGAGCAGGAATTCATCGACGTACCGGGTGACACCGATCCGCTCGAAAGCGGGGCGGATGTCAAACGCGATGTTGCTGATCACGCCGATCTTGATGCCCGCCTCGTGCAGCCCGCGCAGCACGTCCGTGGCGTCCGGGTACGGCGTCCAGAAGTCGGTGTCGATCAGCCGCTCGTAGAGGCCCTCGGCCTGCCCATCGAGCACGCCGGAACTGCGCAGCACCTCCAGGTAAACCTTGCGGTGCAGGGCGGGGTCCAGGTCGCGGTTCTCCCAGGCGTCCTGGAACTCGGGGCCGAGCTGCACGACCTGGCCGACCGGTGCGGTCATCCGGCGCATGACCTCGGCCTGCGCCGCGAGGTCGAAGGGGGTGCCGTCGGCGTCGGCGAGGTCGGAGAACCAGGACTCGTCCTCCTCCAGCCGGAAGAGCGTGCCGGAGAAGTCGAAGAGCACCGCGCGCAGAGTCACGAGGTCCACGGTAAGTGGGCTGAACCGGGCCGAGCACCGACATGCGTCCAAGCTCACGACACCGCCCGCCCCGGCCCGTTGGTTCGCAGTTCCAATTTCAGGGCGGTGGGGTAGTCGAGGTAGCCGGCTTGGGCTTTGCGGGTGAGGTAGGTGACCGTGGCGGCGGCGTTTTTGCGTTGGGTCGGAGTCGGGTCGCCTCGTGTGCCGGTGGTGGTGTTTGCGGTTACGTTTCTCCTCTTTGGACAGGCGAGTGCCCAGTTTCCTGACCGATTCGGCGGCTTTCTTACGGGTGGCCTCGCGTAGTGCTTCGGGATGCATGACGATGCCCTTGCCGTCAGGGCCGCCGTCGACGGAGAGCACCAGCACATCCCCGCTGGCCCCGGCCGGGGACCGCCGGGTTTCGTAGAAGGCCTCGACATCAGCCGCAGCCAAAGCGGCCAGCCGCTGGAGTTGGCGTTTGCCCAATGCTTGGCCAGTGGCGCGACTGATCGCGGCCCGGGCATCGCCGAAGCAGCCGCGGGCGGCCTCGAGGGCGGCCAGCCGCCGCAGCCCGTGCGAGTGCTTCTCGGCCGGCAGGTTCAGCACGCCGTCCGCGGGATGGACAGTGGACTCACCCGGCGCCGGTAGGCCAGCCGGGTCACGGTCACCTCCCCGAACACCGTGGCCAGACCACGCCGGCGACCCGCTCCAGGAGAGTGCGCTGGATGCCCTCGGGGCCGGTCACGCCACCGGGAACCGGGTGCTCACGCACCGCACGAAGATCAAGATGGTCCTGCAGCAGCCGGCGCATTAACTTCCGGGACCGCTCGGTCAGCGGCTCTTCCAGCTCGCCATGCGTGATGCCACGGTCAACGGCGCCGAGCTCCGTGATGATCGACCCGAACACCGCCCGAGAGGATTCGAACGCTCCGGCGACATCGTGGTTCGCGTACCTGCCACAGGGCTCCTTCTTTGCGTTGATGGACGTCAGACACCCACAACGTAGCCAGAAGGAGCCCTTTCATGATCACCACCCGCCGAACCCCCGACCACAGCTCCCCGCAAAAGAGCCACACCCATTTCAATTCAAACTGCGAACCACGAGGTCTCCAGCGCAGTTTCAATTGAAACTGCGCTGGGGACCGCAGCGTGGGGTTTGGTGGTTGCGCATCGGGACGATGATGCCCGCGATGCAGATCGCGGCGCTCGCCCACAACAGGACCACGGCTGCCGCCAGCCCGAGGTCGTCTCCCCCGGACCACAACACGAACGACATCGGCCACGCCAGCACCGGCTGCACTACGAGCAGCCGACGCACCCACCGGTTCCGCTCGATCTCCATGTGTCGAGCATGGCGCGCACCGCCCCTGGCATTCCAGACCGCGAGCCCTGAGTTTTCCCCGACTCCGCCTACCCGTTACACCCCGGTACCTGTCCGTTGCTCCAGATGCCACTGATCAGCGCCCGTGAGTGCTTTTCGGTGCTGCAGCGCCGGAAGACGCTCACGGCCTCAGGCCGTCGGGACGACCAGGGCGGTGGCGACGGCGGCGACGCCTTCGCCGCGGCCCGTGAGACCCAGGCCGTCGGAGGTCGTGCCGGACACCGATACCGGAGCGCCTATCGCCTCCGAGAGCACCTGCTGCGCTTCCTCGCGGCGCTTGCCGATGCGCGGCGCATTGCCGATCACCTGCACGGTCGCGTTGCCGATCCGAAAACCCGCCGCAGCGACCCGGTCTCGCACCTCGACCAGGAAGTCCACCCCACGGGCACCCGCCCAGCGTTCGTCATCGGTGCCGAACACCGCGCCAAGATCGCCGAGCCCAGCCGCCGACAGCAGCGCGTCGCACAGCGCATGCGCCGCGACGTCGCCGTCGGAATGCCCGGCGCAGCCGTCCACGTCCGGCCACAGCAGACCCGCGATCCAGCAGTCGCGCCCAGCTTCGATGGGGTGGACGTCGACGCCTTGACCAACCCGGGGCAGCAGTTCGGTCACTGGAGTTCTCCGGTGTTCGCAACATCCGCATCCGAAGTCACGCCGGCCACGGCCAGCACCGACTCCGCGATGGCCAGATCGAAGGCGGTGGTGATCTTCAATGCGTGCGGGTGCCCGTCGACGGTGTGCACCTTGCCCCCGACCCGCTCCACGAGCCCGGCGTCGTCGGTGGCCACATCACCGGCCGCGGCGTAGGCCTCCCGCAGCACATCGATGGCGAAGCCCTGCGGGGTCTGCACCGCCCGCAGCCGCGAGCGGTCCACGGTCGAAACGACGTCACGTGCGTCGTCGACCTGCTTAATCGTGTCTGCGACCGGCAGGACCGGGATCACCGCGGGAGCGCCCTGCTCGACCGCGGCCACGACGTCCCGGATCACCGAAGCTGGGGTGAAGGCCCGCGCCGCGTCGTGCACCAGCACCACCCGCGCGTCCGGGGCCACCCGCTCGACCGCGTCCAGCGCGCGCCGCACGGAGTCGGTCCGCTCCGCTCCCCCCGGGACCACGTGCGCGGAGGGCAGCGCGGCCAATTCTGCTGCCACTACCTCGACCTGATCGGCCGGTGCAGCGACCACGACGTGCTGCACGCGGCCCGAGGCCAGCAGGCCACGGACCGCGCGCAACAACAACGATTCACCGTTAACCGGGACCAGCGCCTTCGGCATCCCGGCACCCAAGCGCACCCCGCGACCCGCCGCGGGGACCAGCGCGACTACGCTCACGCTCGTCTATTCCCGATGATCACACTGCGGCGGCGAGGACTTCGTCCAACAGGGTCTCCGCTTTGCCTTCGTCGGTACCCTCGGCCAATGCCAGCTCGCTGACCAGGATCTGCCGTGCTTTCGCCAACATCCGCTTCTCGCCTGCGGACAGGCCACGATCCTTCTCGCGTCGCCAGAGGTCGCGCACCACTTCAGCCACCTTGTTCACATCGCCGGAGGCGAGCTTCTCCAGGTTGGCCTTGTACCGCCGAGACCAGTTCGTGGGCTCTTCGGTGTGCGGGGCCCGCAGCACGTCGAAGACCCGATCGAGTCCCTCCTGACCGACAACGTCCCGGACACCGACGATCTCGGCGTTGTCCGCAGGAACGCGCACGGTCAAATCGCCCTGCGCAACCTTGAGGACGAGGTACTGCTTTTCCTCGCCCTTGATCACACGAGTCTCGATTGCTTCGATGAGCGCGGCACCGTGATGCGGGTAGACGACGGTCTCTCCGACCTTGAAAACCATGTGTCCTCTGCCCCTTTCGCTATGCCCACTTTAACACGTGGGGCAACTGGGCCTCGACCACCTCACCATCCGTAATCGCAGGTCAGGCCGTGGACAGGGGTTGACAACAACGCCCCGGACGTGCAAGGACGCACATTTCGGCCCACTGAAACCGTCCACTATGGACACTTCGATGGGGGTGTCTTGGCGGCGCTCAGTGACCCCGAAATAGGTAGTTCGGCTAGCCCCTGGAACGCCCCGTGCAGGCGGGGATTAAGCTTCCCCCGGTTGTCCGGCAATCAGGAAGGACGCTGCAACCGTGAGCCGCCCTCAGCATCTCAAGGCCGTCCGCCTGCGGTTGATCACGGCCGCTATCGGGCTCGGCGCCGTCGTCGCCCTCGCTGGGTGCAGTGCCGGTCAGGTGACCGAGACCGACACCCAGGTCGCCGCAGTAAATGGTGGCAGCGGCGATCTCAAGCAGATCACGATCCGCAACGCCACGTTCACCTTCCCGACCTCCGACGCCCGCTACCCGGCCGGTTCCTCCGCGCCGATCCAGCTGGTGCTTATCAACGAGGGCCCGGACGACAAGCTGGTCCAGGTCACCAGCCCATACGCCGCGTCGGCCACCCTCGGCGGCGTCACCGACGTGCCGAGCAGGACCGCGCTGCACGCCGTCGGCCAGTCCTCGGTGGTCCAGCAGGGCGAGACGTCCGCGGACCGCGAGGTGCAGATCACGCTGAACGGCTTCAAGCAGGACATCACGCCGGGCGTGACGGTCCCGGTGACCTTCGTCTTCGAGAAGGCCGGTTCGGTCACCGTGCAGGTCCCGATCGGCTCCGACCACACGCCGCGCCCCGAGCACGGCAGCCCGCTGCCGGGCGCCGAGCAGGGCGGCGGTCACTGACCGGGGCTTCACCGGCATCAGCCCTTCGGGTCCGCTCAATTTCGATGGAAATCGAAGGTCCGTTTTCCATTCAACCTGCGCTGGCCACGGGACCTTTCCGTCGCTTGATCCACTCGAAGGTGGGGAATCCGGCGTGGTCGCCGCAATGCCGGTGATCGGGCCTGTCGTCGAGGGCGGATAGCCTCGCGGCGTGCCCCCGAAGAATGCCCGCGCCGCCCGCCCCGCATACCGCTGCGCCGACTGCGGCCACGAGGTCGCCAAGTGGGTCGGCCGCTGCCCGAGCTGCCAGGCGTGGGGCACCATCGACGAGATGGCCGCGGCCCGCCCGGTGCTGACGAAGGTCGCGGCGGGCGCACCCGCCACCCCGGCCCGCCCCATCGCCGAGGTCGACCTCGACTCCGCCCGCGCCGTGTCCACCGGCATCGCGGAGCTGGACCGGGTGCTGGGCGGTGGCATCGTGCCGGGCGCGGTCGTGCTGCTGGCCGGCGAGCCAGGTGTGGGCAAGTCCACACTGCTGCTGGAGGTCGCGCACCGCTGGGCCGCGGGTGCCTCACCTGGCCCGTCGCTCTACGTCACCGGCGAGGAATCCGCAGGTCAGGTGCGCCTTCGCGCGGAGCGCACCAACTCGGTGCACTCGGAGCTCTTCCTCGGCGCCGAGAGCAACCTCTCCGCCGTGCTCGGGCACGTCGACGCGGTGAAACCGGGCCTGCTGATCGTCGACTCGGTGCAGACCGTGCAGTCGCCCGAGGCCGACGGCAGCCCCGGCGGCGTCACGCAGGTCCGCGCGGTGACCACCGCGCTGGTGGCGCTCGCCAAGGAGCGCGGCCTGCCGGTGGTGCTGGTGGGGCATGTCACGAAGGACGGCGCGGTGGCCGGTCCGCGCGTGCTGGAGCACCTGGTCGACGTCGTGCTGCACTTCGAGGGCGACCGGCACTCGGCGCTGCGGATGCTGCGCGGCGTAAAAAACCGGTTCGGACCCGCCGACGAGGTCGGCTGCTTCGAGCAGCGCGACGACGGCATCGCCGAGGTCCCGGACCCCTCCGGGCTGTTCATCAACCGCCAGGAGACGCAGGTCGACGGCACCGCGGTGACCGTGATGGTGGAGGGCAAGCGCCCGCTGCTGGTCGAGGTCCAGTCGCTGGTGATGAAAACCCAGATGGCCATGCCGCGGCGCTCGGTCAGCGGCCTGGACTCGGCGCGGGTGTCGATGATGCTCGCGGTGCTGGGCAAGCACGGCCAGGTGCACACCGGCGACTGCGACGTGTTCGCCGCGACGGTCGGCGGCACGAAGGTGTACGAGCCCGCCGCGGACCTCGCGATCGCGCTGGCCATCGCTTCGTCAAAGAAGGGCAAGGCGCTCCCGTCGAACCTGATCGCGGTCGGTGAGGTGGGGCTGGCCGGGGAGATCCGGCGGGTCAGCGGCGTCGGGCGGCGGCTGGCGGAAGCGGCCAGACTCGGCTTCGATCGGGCACTGGTTCCACCGGACGCGGGCCCGCTGCCCAATGGCGTGCGCGCCACGGTGGTGTCGAACCTCAGCGAGGCGCTCACGATCGTGAGGTGCAAATGAGCAACGAGCAGCTGCGCGGCACGCTCGCCCGGCTGGCTCCCGGAACCGCGCTGCGAGACGGGCTGGAGCGCATCCTGCGCGGGCGCACCGGCGGCCTGATCGTGCTCGGTTACGACCCGGCGGTCGAGGCGCTCTGCGACGGCGGGTTCCATCTGGACATCGAGTTCAGCGCCACCCGGCTGCGCGAACTGTCCAAGATGGACGGCGCGGTGGTGCTGTCCACGGACGCCAAGCGGATCATGCGGGCGAACGTGCACCTGGTGCCCGATGCAAGCACCCCCACCGAGGAGTCCGGCACCCGGCACCGCACGGCGGAGCGCACCGCTATCCAGACCGGCTACCCGGTGGTGTCGGTCAGCCAGTCGATGAGCATCATCAGCACCTACACGCAGGGCCACCGGCACGTGCTGATCGGCTCGCCGGAGATCCTTTCCCGCGCGAACCAGGCGCTGGCGACCCTGGAGCGCTACACCGCGCGGCTGGCCGAGGTCGCGCAGACGCTGTCGGCGCTGGAGATCGAAGACTACGTGACGTTGCGCGACGCGATGACCGTCGTGCAGCGGATGGAGATGGTGCGGCGGATTGCCGACGAGATCGAGGGCGACGTCGTCGAGTTGGGCAAGGACGGTCGACTCATCGAGCTGCAGCTGGACGAGCTGGTCGGCTCCTCGCGCCAGGCGCGCGACCGCCGGGGCCACGCCCGCGACGGCATCGACCTGGACCGGGAGCTGATCGTGCAGGAGTACCTGCCGACCAGCGGCGCGATGCCGACCTCGGAGCAGGTCGAGACGGCGCTGCGCAAGCTCGACGGCACGGAGCTGCTGGACCTGACCGCGATCGCCGGCGCATTCGGCTACCCGGATACGCCGGAGGCGCTAGATCAGCACCTGGCCCCACGTGGCTACCGGCTGCTCGCCAGGGTGCCGCGGCTGCCCGCGACCGTCCGCCGACAGCTGGTGGAGCACTTCGGCTCGCTGCAACGGCTGCTCGCGGCGACGGTGGACGAGCTGCGCGCGGTGGAGTCGATCGGCGACACGCGCGCGAGCCAGGTCCGGGAAGGCCTCTCCCGGCTCGCCGAATCATCCATAGTGGACCGATTCCCCTAGAGCCGCTGTGGTCTCTCCGATTTCGCCCGGGCTCTGTGCTCTGCCGGTCAGGGTGCGGCGGTCAGGCGGAACGGGGTGGGCGAGCTGTTGAGCGCCGCGACCCTGGCCACCACCTGGTAGTCGCCCGCCGATGCGCGCCCCGGCTCGTCCCGGCAGTCCGCCGTGGACATCTGGCCGGACCACTGGACTTCGTTGCGCACCGACTGCCCCGGCTGCAGCACTGGCTGCTCGTTGGTCGATTCCGAGTAGCAGTCGTTGCTGGACCACACGTGCTTGCCGCCCGGGGTCGACACGGTCAGCTCGCGCAGCATCCGGTTGATGTCCCGCACGCACGCCCGGTCGCCCGCGTTGGTCACCACGATGCTCATGCCGACCCGCTCGCCCACCTTGAACTCCGGGCGGGCCACCTCGGCGACGACGCGCATCGACTCGTCCGCGCACGGCGGCGCGTCGGCCGCCACCGCGACCGGCGGACCCGGCGGCGGCGCCTGGGCCGCCTGGGGCTCCGAAGCGCCGCCGATCAAGGCGATCGCGCCCCAGCCGATGAGGACCGCTGCGAGTACGGCCGCACCAATCGCCACCGCGCGGCGACGCCAGTACACCGCGGGCGGAAGCGGCCCGGTCGGATCAAGCACGGCACGACAGTAACTCGATGACTACTCCGAACAGCGCTACAAGTGATCACCCAATTGGGCGTATTGCATTCGATCATGCCTACAGCACTCGATTCCGCGACCCGCCGCCGACCGATCCCGGGCTTCGCACCTGAGCGCGCGGTTTCACGGTGCCGACGGGGACTGCGATTTCTCCCGAAACCGCGCCTCCCGCAGCGCGCGAAGGGCATTTTCGCAGGTAGCTAAGGCCGTTTCGGGTTCCAGTCGACTGGAACTTCGTGCGGCGGTGGGGTGGCGCCAGGTGACGGGCTCGGACGTGATTCCGCGAGGGTTCGGGGACCTGGCAGGATCGGTCGTGCCATGAAATCCACCGCCGCGAATCCCACCGTCCCGCCCTTGGACCCGGTCGACTTGATCGATTGGTTCGCCGCGACCGCCCGACCGCTGCCGTGGCGCGCGCCCGGCACGACGGGTTGGGGCGTGCTGGTCAGCGAGGCGATGCTGCAACAGACCCCGGTCAACCGGGTCCAGCCGATCTGGGAGGAGTGGATGCGCCGCTGGCCGCGTCCCTCCGACCTCGCCGCCGAGCCGCAGGGCGAGGTGCTGCGCGCCTGGGGGAAGCTCGGCTACCCACGCCGGGCGCTGCGGCTGCACGAGGCGGCCGCGACCATCGCCGCCGAGCACGGCGATGTCGTCCCGTCCGACGTCGACACCCTGCTGGCGCTGCCGGGCATCGGCGCCTACACCGCCCGGGCCGTGGCGGCCTTCGCCTACGGCAAGCGGGCGCCGGTGGTCGACACGAACGTCCGGCGGGTGGTAGCGCGCGCCGTGCACGGCGCCGGTGATGCCGGTCCGCCGTCGACCAAGCGCGATCTCGACGATGTCGACGTCCTGCTCCCGGCCGACGACGCCAGCGCCGCGAAGCTGTCGGCGGCGTTGATGGAGCTCGGCCAGGTGGTGTGCACCGTGCGGTCGCCGCGGTGCGAGGCCTGCCCGATCGCGCACGACTGCGCGTGGCAGCACGCGGGCCGACCGGCCTACGCCGGGCCGCCGAAGAAGGTGCAGAGGTTCGCCGGCACCGATCGCCAGGTGCGCGGCAAACTGCTGGACGTACTGCGCGGTTCGACCGGCCCGGTGCTGCGCGAACAGCTGGACGCGGTGTGGTCAGACGCCGGGCAACGGGACCGGTGCCTGGACTCCCTGCTGGTGGACGGGCTCGTCGAGCAGACCGACGACGGCCGCTTCGCGCTCCCCGGCGAGCACTGATGGCGCAGGCGTTGGTGTCATTCTTCGACGACGCGGCGGAATCGGAGATCCGGGCGTTGTGGCGCCGCTTGGACGACGCCGGGGTGCCCAACATCGCCACCCGATCCGACGGCAAGCACCGTCCGCACGTGATCTTCGCGGCGGCAGCCGGGATTCCCACCACCGCGCGCAAGGCGCTGCGCACCGAGTTGGAGCTGCTGTCCATTCCGGACCTCTGGCTGCACACCCTGGGAACGTTCCCCGGCGAGGACCGGGTCCTGCTGCTGGGAGCGGTCGTGGACACCGAGTTGCTTGCGGTTCACTCGGCGGTGCACGACGCGCTTGCCGGGCGAGTGCAGCACCCGTCCGCCTACTACTTCCCCGGCGCCTGGATCCCGCACTGCACTCTCGCCCAGGGCATCACCGACGACCAGCTGGCGGCGGGTTTCCGGGCCCTTCAGCCGCCGGAGCCGGTACGAGCGGGGATCAGCGAAATCGCCATCCTCGACACGCGAACCGGCGACACCGAAATCATCATCACCCGCTGATCCCGGGTTCCACGCAGCGCCGCTGCCGCGGACCGACACGCCGACGGTGCGGTTTTCCGACAGGAGCGACCCACCTGGCACGAGGCCGAACGTCGGCCTTAATCCACTTTGGACATGAGTTGCCGAGATCCGTGCGAGCCGCCACTTTGGACACAGTCGCGCGCTCAGGAGGGTCAATGTACGTCGACGGCGTGGCCATCCTCGCCCGCGGAATCGCCGCCAGGGGCCCCGAGGGCATCGTTTTCGCCAACCTAGACCTGCGCGTCGAACCCGGTGCGCTCGCCGTGGTGGCCGGACCCTCCGGGACGGGCCGCACCTCGCTGCTGCTCGCCCTCTCCGGCCGCCTCCCGCTGATCACCGGGTACCTGGACGTCTCCGGGCACGTGCTGCCCGCGCAGGCCAAGGCGGTGCGGCAGCTGCTCCGCCCGGCCCGGCTGCGCCCGGGCTACGAGCTGGAGGACAAGCACCGGGTCCGCGAGGCGATCGTGGAACGCCGCCTGATCAGCGGCGTCTCCGAGCGCTCCATCGATGCCGCGCTCGACAAGGTGCGGATCGCCCCGGACCGCACCGCGCTGATCGACGAGCTGCACCCCGCCGAACGGCTGCTGCTCGCCGTGGCGCTGACGGTGGCCGCCGAGCCCGCCGGGATCCTCGTCGACGACGTGGACGCCGGTCTCCCCATGTCCGCGCGGGCGCAGGTGTGGGCGGGGCTGCGCGAGGTGGCCCGCACCGGGATGACGGTGCTGGCCAGCGCCACCGATCCGCCATCCGGCGACGTCGAGGTGATCCCGCTGCCCGCGCGCGAACCCGACCGCCCCACGAAGGTGCTCGACCTGCAGGAAGAGGTCACCCGGTGAAAGCGTTCAAGCTCGCTTGGCTGGAGGTGCGGCGCTTCCGCGGGCCGCTGCGCCGCTTCGTGCCGCTCGCCCTGGTCCTGGTCCCGCTGCTTTACGGATCGCTGTACCTGTGGTCGAACTGGGATCCCTACGGCCAGTTGAACCGGGTGCCGGTCGCGGTGGTCAACTCGGACCAGCCGGTGGACAGCCGCGGCGAGCACATCAACGCCGGCGAGCAGTTCGTCCAGCAGCTCAAGGCCACCGACATCTTCGACTGGAACTTCGTGGACTCCGCCGAGGCCCGGCACGGGCTGCAGGAAGGCCGGTACTACTTCACGATCGAGGTCCCGTCGGACTTCAGCACGAAGCTGGCGACCGCGGCCGACCGCAACCCGGAGCGCGCCTCGCTGCAGTTGGTCAAGAACGACGCCAACGGCTACACCGCCGGGATCATGGCCGACACGGTGCAGACCGAGCTGCAGAACCAGATCAACGCCGCCGCGCACGCCACCTACGCCCGCGCGCTCTACGGCGAGCTCGACCAGGCGCGCGGGAAGCTGCAGCTCGCTTCGGAAGCGTCGAAGCAGCTCGTCGAGGGCACTGATCTGAGCAAGCAGGGCACTGCGGCCCTTTCCAAGGGCCTCAACGGGGTTCGCGACGGCACCGGCGAGGTTTCGCGTGGCGTGCAGAGCATCTCCGACGCCACCGCGCAGTTGGACCAGGAGCTGCGCACGATCAACAACTTCACCGCCGAACGGCTGCCGGACGCAGTCAACGCCCTGGTCAACGCGAGCAACGTGGCGGTCAA
Source organism: Saccharopolyspora sp. NPDC000995 (assembly GCF_053599315.1). Lineage (NCBI taxonomy): Bacteria > Bacillati > Actinomycetota > Actinomycetes > Pseudonocardiales > Pseudonocardiaceae > Saccharopolyspora > Saccharopolyspora sp. NPDC000995. Next base: position 72,194 of record NZ_JBSFLZ010000010.1, on the reverse strand, counting down.
CAGCCTGAGCAAAATCAAGGCCACCACCGGTTTCCTCGGCCAGCGCGCGGCAGAAGGCCGTGCGGCCATCGAGGAACTCGGCCAGAAGCACCCCGAGATCGCACAGGATTCCGCGTACCAGCGAGCGCTGGACAACGCCCGCAAGCTCGCCGACTCCGCGGCCGGCGCCGACAAGGACGCCCAACAGGCCTTGGGCACCACGCAGGACGCCAACGGCCAAGCGCTGGCCCTGCAGAAAAACGTCGGCCCGCTGCAGAGCCAGATCCGCGCGATCACCGCTCCGGCGGACACGCTGCGCGCGGGCGCCGCGGAGCTCGCCGGCGGTTCCAACGGCATCACCAACGGCCTCAACACGCTGGCCGCGAGCAGCGGGGTGCTGGAGACCGGCGCCGGGCAACTCAACGACGGCGCGAAGAACCTGCTGGGACTGGTCGACGACACGCTGGGCAAGATCCCGCCGACGAACCCCACCGAGGTCGCCAACGCCGCGGATGTCCTCGGGTCACCGACCGAGATCCACACCGAGAACCTCAACCCGGCCAACGTGTACGGGCGCGGGCTGGCGCCGTTCTTCTTCGCGATCGCCCTCTGGTTGTTCGGCCTGCTCGCGTACCTGCTGCTCAAACCGGTGAACCTGCGCGCGCTCGCGGACCGCGTCGGGGCGTTCACGATCGCGTTCGCCGGGTTCCTGCCCGCGGCGGTGCTGGGCGTGCTGGGCGGGCTCGTGCTGTACGCGGCGGTCGACTTCGGGCTCGGGCTCGACCCGGTGCACGTTTGGTGGACAGTCGGGCTGGTAAGCCTGGCCGCGGTCGCGTTCGTGGCGATCGACCACTTCCTGCGGACGGCGTTCGGCGCGGTCGGCGGCCTGTTGTCGTTGATGCTGCTGATCATCCAGCTCACCGCCTCGGGCGGCCTGTACCCGATGGAGACGACTCCGGTGCCGTTCCAGGCAATCCACCCGTTCCTGCCGATGAGCTACCTGGTGGACGGGCTACGGGTGACGATCTCCGGCGGTATGGCGGAGCACCTGCTGCGCGACGTCGCGGTGCTGACGGGATTCCTGGTGGTCTTCCTTGCCCTCACCACGGTGGCGGTGCAACGCCAGCGGTCCTGGACGATCGCCCGCCTGCACCCGCAATTCGAGCTGTAGCGATCCCCTGTGACCTCCGGCCGCACGGTCGCAGGCCACCCCTTCAGGCTCGTAGGCTGACTACATGGCTGTTGTGAAGATCAATGCAATCGAGGTTCCCGAGGGCTCCGGTCCGGAGTTGGAGAAGCGGTTCGCTTCGCGGCACGGCTCCGTGGACAGCGCTCCCGGCTTCCTCGGGTTCGAGCTGCTGCGCCCGGTCAAGGGCGAGAACCGGTACTTCGTCTACACGAAGTGGGAATCCGAGGAGGCGTTCCAGGCGTGGGCCAGTGGCCCGGCCAAGGCGGCGCACGCCGGTGAGGCCAAGAACCCGGTGGCCACCGGCTCCAGCCTCCTGGAGTTCGAGGTCGTCCAGGAGTCCCACCCCGGCGCCTGACCGGCGCTCATGGGCTCGTGAGCGGCTTCGGGCTGCGATGGCGGCGAAGCCGCTCACGAGCGACGGGCTGGGCGAACGCTGAACCTGCTGGCCTGCTGGGGTGCGTCAGCGTGTCAGGACGAGCGTGGCGAGGATCGCGCGGTGGTCGGCGCCAGCCACGTCGAAGGTCCGGTAGGACTGCGCGGCGATGCCCTTGCTGGTGAGCACGTGGTCGATCGTGACCGGCGGCGGGAACCAGGAGCCCGGGCCCGGCCAGGTCGGGTGCAGACCGGCACCGGTGACCTCGGCGGCATCGGTGTAGCCCTGATTGAGCAGGTATTTGAGGCGGGTGTGGTCGAGGGTCGCGTTGAAGTCGCCCGCCAGCATCCGGGGCGTGCCGTCGGCGGCCGGGCCCGGTAGCGCACGCAGGTCGCTGGCCCAGACCTCGGCGGTGTCACGGCCCATCGGGTACAGCGAGTGCACCGCCACGATCTCGAAGTCCCGCGCGCCGGGCACCTGCACCCGCGCCGAAGGCTGGGCCAGCGTGGCCTGCGGCACCAGCGCCAGTTCTCGCAGCGGATAGCGGGAGGCCATCCCGGTGCCGTCCGCCTTCGGCCCCGGTTGGAACACCCGGTGCGGCAACACCTCCGCGAGTCCGACGGCGTCCAGCTCGGCCACCAGCTCGGGCGTGAGTTCCTGCAGGCTGAGCACGTCGACCTGGTTCTGCCGCACCAGGTCCACGACCTGCGCGGCGTCCGCGCCGCCGAAGTAGGTGTTCAGCGACAGCACCCGCAGCGTCACGCCCTGGGCGGGGGTCGTGTTGGGAATCGCCCGGGGCACGACCGACAGCGCCAGGGTCGCGGTGACCAGGCCGACAACAATCGCGGTCAACCAGCGCCGCAGCACGAGGCCCAGCAACGCCAGCACGATTCCGACCAGCAACGCGTACTGGGTGAGCGCCACCAGCGCGACCGTGTACCGGTTGCCGTCCAGTCCGGCCAGCGGCAGCACCGCCCACCCCAGGAAGCTGAACGTGGCCAACAGCAGCAGCACCGTGATCGCACGCCCACCGGGCTTTCGGCGCGGCCGGTGCTCCGGCTCGGCCAGCAACGTCTGCTCCATGTGCCTTCCCTTGTCGTCCGCGTCACCCAGCCTGTCAGCGAGCTGTGCGCGGCCTGTCAGGACCCTCGGCGACATAGGTGGCCGCTAGCCGAGGGAGGTTGTATGTCATTCGCGATCCATGCCGAGGGCCTGGTCAAACGGTTCGGCGCAACCTCCACGCTGCCCGGGTCGATCTCGCCGTGCCCGCCGGGACGATCCTCGGCGCGCTCGGCCCCGTGGCCCTATCGGCACCGCTGATCGGCGCGATACCCAGGACATCGTGCGGGACCTGGTGTCGCTCGCGGTGCTGCTGGTGTTCGCCACCATCATGGGCTTCCGCATGGTGTCGCCACCATCATGGGCTTCCGCATCCTGATGCGCTGTTGGCACTGGCCGCGATCCTGGTGGTGATCCGCCTTCGCGCTGGCAGTGTCCTGGGTCACGGTGTCCCTCGGGATGCTGATCAGGAGCCAGCAGGCGCTGCCCGGCGTGGCGATGGCGTTCATGTCCCCGCTGACCATGGGCAGCAACGTGTTCGCGCCGACGGAGACGATGCCCGGCTGGCTGCAGGCGTGGATAACGTCAACTCGGTCACCAAGCTCGCGGACACGCGCGCTGCCTGATGATCGCGGCCCGGCCGGCGGATGTGATCAAGCGCCGTGTGCATGCTTCGCGCCTCTATAGCAACGCTCTAGCAGCCCAACGCACGCACGAGACCTGACCAGCGGTGACGGTGCCTGATGAGTGGGTCGCCCGGGACCACCCCCGATCGGAGCGGAATAATATTCACGACATCCTGCGGTCGATCCCTCCCGCGTCGGGGGCGGGAGGGATCGATCGCGGGGTCGAGCGCATGCGCCTGACCACGTTCCCTGTTCACCACGCTCGGCAGCCTGATCTGGAACACCGCCTTCGTCCTGGCGGGCGACCGGCCGAACCCAGCCCCGGAGATAGCAGGAGGCCCCGCGCCAGTGGACGCGGGGCCTTCTGGTGGTGCGTCAGGCGGACTCGGTGTCCGTGCCCTCCTGCTTGTTGTCGTCGGAGCTCGCCGAGACCGCGACCGGCGGGGCGTCCGGGACCAGCGACGGCTTCTGCTCGCCGCGGAAGGTGAAGTGGGCCTTGTCGTCGGCTCCCTCGCCATCCCAGCCCTCGACGTCGACGATCACGATCTGGCCCGGCTGGATCTCGCCGAAGAGGATCTTCTCGGACAGCTTGTCCTCGATCTCCCGCTGGATCGTCCGACGCAGCGGCCGCGCACCCAGCACCGGGTCGAACCCGCGCTTGGCCAGCAACTTCTTCGCCTTGTCCGTCAGCTCCAGGGCCATGTCCTTGGCCTTTAGCGCCTTCTCCACCCGGCCCGAGAGCAGATCAACCATCTGGATGATCTCGGCCTCGGTGAGCTGGTGGAACACGATCACATCATCGATGCGGTTGAGGAACTCCGGCCGGAAATGCTTCTTCATTTCCTCGTTGACCTTGTTCTTCATCCGCTCGTAGTTGGAATCAGCGCCCTGACCGCTGGAGAAGCCCAAACCAACAGCCTTGGAGATGTCCTGCGTACCGAGGTTCGAGGTGAAGATCAACACTGTGTTCTTGAAGTCCACCGTCCGGCCCTGACCATCGGTCAACCGGCCGTCCTCCAACACCTGCAACAGCGTGTTGTAAATCTCCTGGTGGGCCTTCTCGATCTCGTCGAAGAGCACCACCGAGAACGGCTTGCGCCGCACCTTCTCGGTGAGCTGACCACCCTCCTCGTAACCGACGTACCCGGGCGGGGCACCGAAGAGCCGCGACGCGGTGTAGCGGTCGTGGAACTCGCCCATGTCGATCTGCACCAGCGCGTCGTCGTCACCGAAGAGGAACTCCGCCAACGCCTTGGACAGCTCCGTCTTACCCACACCCGAGGGGCCAGCGAAGATGAACGACCCCGAGGGACGCTTCGGGTCCTTCAGGCCCGCACGCGTGCGGCGGATCGCCTGCGACACGGCCTTGACCGCGTCGTTCTGGCCGATGATGCGCTTGTGGAGCTCGTCCTCCATGCGCAGCAGCCGGGTCGTCTCCTCCTCGGTGAGCTTGAACACCGGGATACCCGTCCAGTTCGCCAGCACCTCGGCGATCTGCTCGTCGTCGACCTCGGCGACCACGTCCAGGTCACCGGCCTTCCACTGCTTCTCCCGCTCCTCCTTCTGGCCGAGGAGCTGCTTCTCCTCGTCCCGCAGGCGGGCGGCCCGCTCGAAGTCCTGCGCGTCGATCGCGGACTCCTTCTCCCGGCGCACGTCAGCGATCTTCTCGTCGAACTCCCGCAGATCCGGCGGCGCGGTCATCCGGCGGATCCGCATCCGGGCACCGGCCTCATCGATCAAGTCGATCGCCTTGTCCGGCAGGAACCGGTCGTTGATGTAGCGGTCGGCCAGACTCGCCGCCGCCACCAGCGCCGAATCCGTGATCGAGACACGGTGGTGCGCCTCGTAGCGGTCCCGCAGACCCTTGAGGATCTCCACCGTGTGCTGCAACGACGGCTCACCGACCTGGATCGGCTGGAACCGGCGCTCCAACGCCGGATCCTTCTCCACGTACTTGCGGTACTCCTCCAGCGTGGTGGCACCAATGGTCTGCAACTCACCACGGGCCAACATCGGCTTGAGGATGCTGGCTGCATCAATCGCGCCCTCGGCAGCACCCGCACCCACCAGAGTGTGGATCTCGTCGATGAACAAGATGATGTCGCCGCGGGTCTTGATCTCCTTGAGCACCTTCTTCAAGCGCTCTTCGAAATCACCGCGGTAACGCGAACCAGCGACCAGCGACCCGAGATCCAGGGTGTAGAGCTGCTTGTCCTTCAGCGTCTCAGGCACCTCGCCCTTGACGACCTTCTGCGCCAGGCCCTCCACGACCGCCGTCTTACCGACACCGGCCTCACCGATGAGCACCGGGTTGTTCTTGGTGCGCCGCGAGAGGACCTGCATGATCCGCTCGATTTCCTTCTCCCGGCCAATCACCGGGTCCAGCTTGCCCTCGCGGGCGCTCTGCGTCAGGTTCCGCCCGAACTGGTCCAGCACCAGCGACGACGACGGCGTGCCCTCACCACGGCCACCAGCCTCAGCAGGCTCCTTGCCCTGGTAACCCGACAGCAACTGCAGCACCTGCTGACGCACCCGGTTCAGATCCGCACCGAGCTTGACCAGCACCTGCGCGGCCACGCCCTCGCCCTCGCGGATCAACCCGAGCAGGATGTGCTCCGTACCGATGTAGTTGTGGCCGAGCTGCAACGCTTCACGCAGCGACAGCTCCAGCACCTTCTTCGCCCGTGGGGTGAACGGGATATGTCCGCTCGGAGCCTGCTGCCCCTGGCCGATGATCTCCTCGACCTGTTGGCGCACGCCCTCAAGCGCGATACCCAGCGACTCCAACGCCTTGGCGGCGACACCCTCACCCTCGTGGATCAAGCCCAGGAGAATGTGCTCGGTGCCGATGTAGTTGTGGTTGAGCATCCGGGCCTCTTCCTGGGCCAGGACGACCACCCGCCTCGCGCGGTCGGTGAACCTCTCGAACATTCGCACTCCCTGACTGCTGCGCCGGCGGTCTCGTTCCGGGACACGGCTCCTGCACGCCTATGCCCACGACGGGTTCAGCACTCTTGAGGACCACTGTAGTAGCCCCACCCGGTCGCGGTCCGTGCCCGCTACGGCCTACTGCCCACATTTCTTGTCCGGCTTCCCGCTCAACGACCCGCTGGCCTGCGGGATTCCGGATTTCGACCGATCGGATGGCCCTGTCCGCTCAGCGCGAACAGACCCTACGAACTGGACTGATCGGCGGACGCGCCACGTCGGCCGCCGATCGGGACCACCATCGGGGTACCCACCACGGGATCAGCAATCACCCGCGCATTCAGCTCGAAAACCTCGGCCAACAATTCCTCGGTGAGCACTTCGCCAGGCTCGCCCTCGGCGACGATCGCGCCGCCTTTCATCGCCACCAGCCGGTCGGCGTAGCGGGCGGCCAGGTTCAGGTCGTGCAGCACCATCACGACGGTACGGCCGCTCTCGTCGTGCAGCCGTCCGACGAGCTCCAGCACGTCCACCTGGTGGGACAGGTCGAGGTAGGTGGTCGGCTCGTCGAGCAACAGCAGGTCGGTGCCCTGCGCCAACGCCATGGACAGCCAGGCGCGCTGCCGCTGGCCGCCGGAGAGCTCGTCCAGGGTGCGGTCGGCGAGGTCCTCGATGCCGGTCATGCCCAGCGCCTCGGCCACCGCCGACTCGTCGTCCGAGGACCACTGCCGGTACCAGGACTGATGCGGGTGCCGACCGCGGGCGACCAGGTCGGCCACGGTCAGGCCATCGGGCGCCACCGGCGACTGCGGGAGCACCCCGAGCACCTTGGCGACTTCCTTGGTGGACATCTTGTGGATCTGCTTGCCGTCCAGCAGCACGCTGCCGCGCTTCGGGTGCAGCAGGCGCCCCAACGCGCGCAGCAGCGTCGACTTGCCACAGCCGTTCGGGCCGATCACCGCGGTGATGGTGCCGTCCACGACGTCGAAGTCCAGGCCGTCGACGATGACGCGGTCGCCGTAGGCCAGCTGCAGGTCGCTGGCGTGCAACCGCTGCCGTTGTCCGATGGCCGACACGGCGCGCTGGTCCTCGGCTTTCTCGCTGGACATGGCGGATGCGGTCATGCGCGGACCTCCCGGTACCGACGGACGAGCAGGTAGATCAGGTAAGGAGCGCCAAGGATGGCGGTGATGATGCCGACCGGGAGCTCCATTCCGCCGAAGGCGGTCCGGGAGATCACGTCGGAGCCGACGACCAGCGCGGCGCCCAGCACTGCCGAGGTGAGCAACGGCGGGCGCGGGGTGCGCGCGACGCGCAGCGCGATCTGCGGGGTGGCCAGCGCGACGAACTGGACCGGCCCGGCCGCGGCGGTGGCGATCGACGCCAGCGCGACCGAGGCCAGCAGCAGCGCGCCGCGCGAGAAGTCCATCCGGACGCCCAGCCCGCGCACCGTGTCGTCGTCGAACTGCAGCGCCCCGAGCACGTGCGTGCCGATCAGCGCCAGCGGGATCAGCACGACGAGGGCGATAGCCACCGGGATCACGTGCTCCCAGCCGCGCGCGTTGAGGCTGCCCGTCAGCCACACCATGGCCCGGCTCGCGTCGGTGACGTCGCCGACGGTCAGCAGCCAGTAGGTCACGTTTCCCGCCAGCGCGCTGACACCGACACCGACCAGCACCAGCCGGAAGGAGTCCACGCCGCGACGGTAGGCCAGCGCGTAGACCGCGATGCCGGTGATCAGCCCGCCCGCCAGCGCCACCAGTGGCAGGCCGTAGTTCGCCAGCGCGCCCGCGAGGCTGCCCGCCGTGCCGCCAACCACGATCACCAGGGTCGCGGCGGTGCCCGCGCCCCAGGTGATGCCGAGCATGTCCGGGCTGGCCAGCGGGTTGCGGGCGAGCGCCTGCATGATCGCTCCGGAGAGACCGAGCGCGGCGCCGACCAGCAGACCGGTCAGCGACCTCGGCAACCGCAGCTCCCAGATGATGATCTGCTGCGCCCGGTCGCCGCCGCCGACCAGCGTGTCGAGCACCTCCAGCGGGCTGATCTGGTACTCGCCGAGGCCGACGTTGAGCACGAAGACCGCCAGCAGCACGACCAGACCGCCCAGCAGCGCCGCCAGGGGCCGCCAGCGCAGCACCCCGGAGAACGGGCCGAGCCGGACCGGTCGGCGACCGGCGACGCCTGACAGCGAGTTGTCGAGAACCCGGGTCACAACCGCACCAACTTCCGGCGGCGCACGAGCGCGATGAACAACGGTGCGCCAACCATCGCCAGCATCACCCCGACCTGCACCTCGGACGGCCGCGCCACGATCCGGCCGAGCACGTCGGCGAGCAGCACCAGCGACACGCCCAGCAGCCCGGCGAACGGGAGCAGCCAGCGGTAGTCGGCGCCGGTGAAGAAACGGGCCACGTGCGGCACGATCAGCCCGACGAACCCGATCGGCCCGCAGATCGCGACCGCCCCGCCCACCAGGATCGCGATCCCGGCGATGCCCGCCCGGCGCGCCCACTCGACGCGGTGGCCGAGCGAGCGGGCCACGTCGTCGCCCAGCGACAGGGCGTTGAGGCTGGACGCGTTGGCCAGCGCCAGCACGACGCCCACCGCCAGGAACGGCAGCACCTGCGGAATCACCGCGGTGTCGGTGATCGCGATGGTTCCGACCTTCCAGAACCGGTAGGTGTCCATGGTCTGCTGGTCCGAGATCACCAGCGCCGAGGTGATGGCCTGCAGCAGGTGGCTGATCGCGGTACCGGCCAGCGCCAGCGTCACCGGTGTCGGGCCGCCGCGGCCGAGGGAGCCGATCGCGAACACCGCGAGCGCGCCCAGCAGCGCACCGGCGAAGCCGAACCAGATGAAGCCGAGCAGCGTGGTGACGCCGAAGGTGTAGACGGCGAGGACGACGGCCAGCGCCGCGCCCTGCGTGATGCCGAGGATGCCGGGGTCGGCGATCGGGTTGCGGGTGTGGCCCTGCATCAGCGCGCCCGCCAGGCCCAGCGCCGCGCCCGCGAGGACGCCGGCGATCGTGCGCGGCACCCTCAGCTCGCGGATGATCAGGTCGTTCTCGGTTCCGGAAGGCGCGAACAGCCCGGCCCACACGTCCTGCAGCGGGATCGTCTTGGCCCCGATCACCACGCTGAGCACGCAGGCGACCACCAGCACAACTAGCAGGACCGCGATGCCGATGCCCCGGCGGCGCCGGCGTTGTCGCAGGCGGGTGCCGCCGGCGGAGATGGGTGCCGCACCGTGCCCGGATGCGCGAGGGCTGCCGACGGCCACGCTGCGACTCACGTCCCACTCCCTCTGCCATTCGTCCGGACCGCACTTAGGTTAGGCCCACCTAAGACTGATCCAACAGAGTGGGGCGGATTGTCCGACGTCACACGTCGGCTCCCGGCGCCGGCGACCGGCGCCGGGAGCATCCGGAAAAAGGCCGACGGAGGCGACAATCGGACATGACCTCGCGTTGCTGATCAATGGCGCTTTTCCGCCAGCTAAGAGGTGAATGGAGTTATCCGAACGCAACGAAGGGCGTTTGCCGGCTGGTGAGCCGCGCAAACGCCCCTCGACGGTTCCTTCAGTTCGCCTGGTGGTACTGCTCCACGATGTCGGCGGGGATACGACCCCGGTCCGACACCTTCAGGCCGCGCTTGCGAGCCCATTCCCGAATGGCCTGGTTCTGCTCGCGATCGGCGCTCGTGGAACTGCCGGCGGAACGCGCCGTGGTACCCGGGCGCGGCCCCGGCTTCTTGCGGCCGCCGGCCCGACGCGCGTTGGAGACGTAGTTCGCCAGGGCATCCCGCAACTCGCCGGCATTGTCGACGGAAAGGTCGATCTGGTAGGCGACGCCGTCCAATCCGAACTCAACGGTTTCGTCGGCCTGCCCGCCGTCCAGATCGTCGACAAGAGTGACAGTGACCTTCTGCGCCATCTTCGAAGTCCTCCCGGAGCCAAAATTGTCTAATAGCGGGACAGCGACCATCCGCAGGAGCGCAACTCCCTTGCGAGTACGTCAATAGCCGTCACCGGAACATTCTGAGCTCAGGTTAGCGCAGTAACTGCCTTATTGCACTCACCCGAGCCGGAAAATTCACCGGTGTCCGCCCTGATCGGGTCATTCCGGGCGGACCAGCGGGAAGAGGATCGTCTCCCGGATACCCAGTCCGGTCAACGCCATCAACAACCGGTCTATACCCATTCCGACTCCACCACTGGGTGGCATTCCGTACTCCAGCGCGCGCAGAAAGTCGTCATCGATCGGCATGGCCTCGTCATCACCCGCGGCCGCGAGAGCGGCCTGCTCTTCGAGCCGGGCTCGTTCCACGACCGGATCGACGAGTTCGGAGTATCCGGTGGCCAGCTCGAACCCGCGAACGTACAGGTCCCATTTCTCAGCCAACCCCGGCTCGCTGCGGTGTTGCCGGGTCAACGGCGAGGTCTCCACCGGGAAGTCGCGAACGAAAGTGGGCGCGGTCAAATGATCGCCGACCAGGTGCTCCCACAGCTCCTCGACGAGCTTTCCGTGACCATGCACGGGATCGGTCTGCAATCCGTAGGAGTCCGCGTGCTTGCGCAACGCCTCGATCGAAGTTTCCGGAGTGATCTCCGAATCCAGCGCTTCCGACAAGGAGTCGTACATCCTGATCGACGCCCACTCGCCGGACAAGTCGTACTCGGTCCCGTCGAACCAGGTGACCACCTGCGAACCTGCGACCGCTTCGGCCGCTTCCTGGATCAGCGACCTGGTGAGCGCGGCCATGTCGTCATAATCCGCATAGGCCTGGTAGAACTCCAACATCGCGAACTCGGGTGAGTGGGAAGAATCACTACCCTCGTTGCGGAAGTTCCGGTTGATCTCGAAAACCTTCTCGATCCCGCCGACGACGCATCGCTTCAGATACAACTCCGGCGCGATCCGCAGGAACAGGTCGATGTCGAAGGCGTTGGAATGCGTCGTGAACGGACGCGCGGCGGCACCGCCTTGCAACGTCTGCAACATCGGGGTTTCGACCTCGATGAAACCGCGCCGATTGAACGAATCGCGCAGCGAACGCTGCACTGCGGCGCGAGTGCGCACCGTGTCGGCGGCCTGCTTGCGGACGATCAGGTCGACGTAGCGCTGCCGGACCCGGGTCTCCTCGCCGAGGTCCTTGTGCATCACCGGCAGCGGGCGAAGCGTCTTGGCCGCCATCCGCCACTCGTCGGCCATCACGGACAGCTCGCCGCGCCGGGAGGTGATCACCTCGCCGTGCACGAAGACGTGGTCGCCGAGGTCCACATCGCTCTTCCAGGACGACAGGGAGTCCTCGCCAACCTGCTTGAGGCTGAGCATCGCCTGCAGTTCGGTGCCGTCGCCGGCGCGCAGCGTGGCGAAGCAGAGCTTTCCGGTGTTGCGCAAGAACATCACGCGGCCCGCGACGCCGACCTGCTCACCGGTGGCGGTGTCGGGCACCAGGTCCTGGTGGGCGGCGCGCACCTGGGACAGGCTGTGCGTGATCGGCAGGTTCACCGGGTAGGGGTCGACTCCGGCGGCGAGCAGGCGCTCCCGCTTCTCCCGCCGGATCCGCATCTGTTCCGGCAGGTCGTCGACGCCGTCAGCGCTGGTTGCCGGAGGGTTGGGAAGGTCCTGGTCAGTCACGGCCTCCAAGGGTACGTTTCGCCCTCCCACCACCCGCCACCCGCCACCCGCCACCAGGAGCCATTCCAGCGATTGACACCACGATCCTGTTCCCGCTCGGCCCGCACCGCGCCTGCCAGCGGTGGAACCTCGGCCGCCTGCCCGACTCCGGGATCCCCGAACGGTACGACCAGTCCTCGCGGATCCCGACGAGTCCGGACCTCCGTGTCAGCGGACGTTCCGGTCGAAGACGAGGCGGAGGCCGAGGAGAGTCAGGTCCGGGACGTGGTGGGTGATCGTCGTCGACTCTGTCACCACCAGCGGGGCCAGGCCGCCGGTGGCGATGACAGTGGTGGGACCACCGTGGGTCGACTCCAACTCCGCGACGATGCGGCGCACCAGGCCATCGACCTGACCCGCGAAGCCGAACAGGATGCCGGACTGCAGGCACTCCACGGTGTTCTTGCCGATTACCGATCGCGGCCGGACCAGCTCGACCTTGCGCAGTTGCGCGGCCCGCGAGGCCAGCGCGTCCAGCGAGATCTCGATGCCCGGGGCGAACGCGCCGCCCAAGAACTCGCCCTTGGCCGAAATGACGTCGATGTTCGTGGACGTGCCGAAATCGACCACCACGCAGTTGGTCGCGTGCAGGTGGTGTGCCGCCAGCGTGTTGATCACCCGGTCCGCGCCGACCTCCTTCGGATTGTCCACCAGAAGCGGCACCCCCGTGCGCACGCCCGGCTCGACGACCACGCACGGCACGTCGCTCCAGTAGCGGCCCAGCATGACTCGGAGTTCGCGCAACAGGGCAGGCACTGTGGACAGCGCCGCGATGCCGGTGATCTCGTCCGCGTAGTCCCCGAGCAGCCCGCGCATCGTCAGCGCCATCTCGTCGGCGGTCATCCGCGGCTCGGTGCGCATCCGCCAGTCCCGCACCAGCGTCGTTGCGACGTCGGCGTCCGCGACCTCGGGGCGGTCGGCGTAGAGGCCAAGCACGATGTTGGTGTTTCCGACGTCGATGGCGAGCAGCACCGTCGTTCGTCCCTTCGGTTGTCAGCGATCACGCGGGTGCGGCCCCGCCGCGCTCGGCTGCGCTCTGACGTCAGGCAAGCGGCGAAGCCGCTTCCTCTTTCACGACGCACTCAACTCGCACCGCCGCGGGTTCTCAGACGTCTTCTCGCGAGGACAGCCCCGAAGCCGCGTTTGGACATCGGGGATCGGCGCAGTCGAGAAGGCGTCCGAGGTTCCACTGCCCGCACCGCCACGCAAACCGACCACGAACCCCCGCTTAAAGCTCAGTGCTCCGGCCGTTGCAGGAGGGCATCGAGCTTCGCGGCGTCGTCAGTTTCGGCCGTCGGGTCGGCGAGCACCGCCGCGCTGGTGAGGCCGGAACCCGCCGGGGCGCTGCCCGGGTCCTCGCCCTGCTCCAGGATCCGGTTGTCGGCGTCGACGAAGATCACCTTCGGCCGCACCGAACGCGCCTCCATCTCGTCCATCACGCCGTAGGACAGCAGGATCACGATGTCACCGGGCTCGATCAGGTGCGCGGCGGCGCCGTTGATGCCGATCACCCCCGAGCCGCGCTCGCCGGTGATCACGTAGGTCTCCAGCCGCGCACCGTTGGTGACATCGACGATGGCGACCTGCTCGCCTTCCAGCAGACCCGCGGCGTCCATCAGGTCGGCGTCGACGGTCACCGAACCGACGTAGTGCAGATCGGCCTGGGTCACCGTGGCGCGGTGGATCTTGGACTTCAGCATGGTGCGGAACATCGCAGACCTCCTACTGCTGATACCGCGGTTTGCCGACGTATCTTGCGCGACGCCCGATCCGTCTCGACGGGCACCCGCGCGTTCGCCGCTTCACCTCTGTTTCGACACGCCGGGGCTGCCCAGCAGCACCAGCGCGTTGTCGATCAACCTCGTTGGTCCGACCTTGGCTGCCACCAGAAGCCGCGCCTCGCCCTCTGCCGGTACCGGGCCCAGCTCGGTGTCGCGCAGCTCCAGGTAGTCGACGTCCACCGACGGCTCCGTGGCCAGCACGGCACCGGCGGCCTTGAGTGCCGCATCCGTTCCCGCCGCCGCGGCGTGCGCCGCGGCCGTCAACGACGCCGAGAGCACCAGCGCAGCCTCGCGCTGCCCGGCGTTGAGGTAGGCGTTGCGGGAGGACAGCGCCAAGCCGTCCGCTTCCCGCACGGTGGGGATGCCCTGGATCCGGGCGTCCAGGTTCAGCTCCCGCGCCATCCGGCGGATCAGCACGAGCTGCTGGTAGTCCTTCTCACCGAAGAACGCCAGGTCCGGCCGCACGATGTTGAGCAGCTTCAGGACCACGGTGAGCATCCCGTCGAAGTGCCCCTGCCGAAAGGCGCCCTCCAGCTGCTCGCCCAGCGGTCCGGAATGGACGGTGGTCTGCGGGTCGGGGCCGTACATCGCGTCGACCGACGGCGCGAAGACCAGCTCCACCCCGGCATCCCGGCACGCTTCCAGATCGGCCTCGAAGGTGCGCGGGTAGCAGTCGAAGTCCTCGCTCGGCCCGAACTGCAGCGGGTTCACGAAGATCGACACGACGGTGACGGCGTTGATGTCCCGGGCCCGGCGGATCAGCTCCAGGTGGCCGCGGTGCAGCGCGCCCATCGTCGGCACCAGGTGGATCCGGCGGCCGGTGGCCCGTAGGGCGCGGGTGACCCTGGCCAGTTCGGTGGGCTCGCGGTGCACGGTCAGCTCGCCCCGCGCGAAACCAGGGCTTTCGCTCATGACGGCTCCAGTGTCTGCAATGCTCATGCTGGCTCCTCGTCCAGCGCTTCGCGGACCGCCGCGGCGCCGTCCGCGTGCAGGATTCCGGCCTCCTCGGCGCGTTCCGCGGTCCGCTTCGCCAGTTCGCGGTAGCTGGCCACGGTTGCGGGGTTCTCCCCGCTCAGCGTCGCGAGGTGCGCGCGGACCGTGCCGGCGTCACCGCGCATAACCGGACCGGTGATGGCGCGGTCGCCGAGGCGCAGCGCGTTGTCCAGCGAGGCGGACAAGATCGGTGCCATGACCCGGTCGGGGATTTCGATGCCCGCGCCGCGCAGCAGCTCGGCGCACTCGTTGACCAGAGTGATCAGGTGGTTGGCGCCGTGGGTGAGCGCGGCGTGGTAGAGGCGGCGGGACTCCTCCGGCACCCGCACTGGCTCCATCCCGAGCTCAAGCGTCAGCGCCTCCGCGACGTGCCAACCCGCGTCGTCCGCACCGGACGCCGTGACGGCCATGCAGGCGTTGGCGAGGCGTTCGACGTCTTCCGAGCGGCCGGTGAAGGTCATGGCCGGGTGCAGCGCCAAGGTCAGCACGCCTACGTCGGCGGCCGGGGCGAGGGCGTCAACGCCGTGCGCGCCGCAGGTGTGCACGAGGATCTGACCGGCGCGCAGGGAGCCGGTGGCGACCAGACCGCGGGCCAGCCCAGCGATCACGTCGTCCGGCACCGCCAGTAGCACCAGGTCGGCCTGCAGGGCCACCTCGTCGGGCGGCAGCACCGCGACCCCGGGGAGCAGTTCCTCGGCCCGGCGCCGCGACGCCTCCGAGACCGCGGAGACCGCGACGACCTGGTGACCCGCGCGTTGCAGCGCCGCACCCAGCACAGCACCGACCCGGCCGGCCGAGATGACTCCGACCCGCAGCCGAGGGCCCGTGCGATCAGCAGCCATTGCCACGTCGTCCTCCCCTACCGTTCCAGTCCCAACCACCGGGTACCAGACAGCAGCGCGAGACTAGCCCGCCGAACCCTCCGCCGTGCCCCCCAGGTGGCGAGAACCACGCAATCCCGTCCTGACGCACACCCCTGGGTTCGCGATTTCAATGGAAATCGAAGGTCCGATCTCCATTCATTGAAATGCGGTCAGTCCCGGGAGCGTTGGATCGGAGGCCTCGGCTTCCTGGGGCCTGGCGGGCGCCGGAGGTTGTGCTGGGTCAGCTCCGTGAGCTTGATTCGGGCCGTCTGGATTGCCTGCTGGGTACCCGCCGCCGACCGCCGCGCCTGCTTCAGGTCCTCGATCAGCTTCTCGCGACGAGCCCGGCGCGCCGCGCTGGTGGTCTGCCCCTGCGCGGCCCGGTGCTGCAGGAACGCCAGCTCGGTGACCGCGATCTGGTAGTCCCGCACCGCCTTCGCCGCCTCGTTCCCGGCGCTGCGCCGCACCTTGCGCAGCCAGCCGCGCCGACCCGCGAGCGTCGCGAGCATCTCCATTTCGCTGCGCACGATCAGCCCGGCCCGCTCCAGCACCGGCAGCTGCTGGATGACGATCCGCTGCTCACGCTTGCGCTGCCACACCACCAGCCAGAAAGTACCCAGGAAGATCGGCACCATGATCAGGAAGTAGACGTTCAGGAACTCCGCGCCGCCGAGCAGCGTCGACGTGTTCCACACCGCGTGCAGCAGCACCGCGCCGACGAACCCGGCCAGCAGGTAAAGCAGCCGCAGCCGCTTGCCGTCGGTCCGCGAGGCCAATCCGACGCCGATGCCGAACATCGAGCTGAACAGCGGGTGCGAGAACGGCGCGAGCACCCCGCGCAAGATGAACACCGCCACGACACCGCCGCCGACGCTGCCCAGCCCACCGGCAGCGAAAGCCTTGCCGAAGTACAGGATGTTCTCGGTAAAGGCGAAGCCCGCCGCGGTCAGCGACGCATAAACGATGCCGTCGACCAGCCCGTTGAACTCCGACCGGCGGCGGAACCACAGCGCCACGACGAACAGCGCCTTCGCCGCCTCTTCCACCAGCGGGCCCGCGACCGCCGTGAGGAAGAACCGGTTGTCCGGGCCGAACAGGACGTTGCCGAGGTCGGTGATGGCGTCGTTGAGCAGCAGCGAACACGCGGTCGCCCCGCCGGCGCCCCACAGGAACGCGCCGAGCAGCAGCATCGGCGGTTCCGGCTCCCAGCGGTCGATCCAGATGATCGCGGCGAACACCACGCCCACCGGCAGCAGGGCGGCCACCGCCCCGACCAGCGCGGGCGCCACCCCGACCTTCGAGGTGGTGACGCCGACCATCACCAACCCGCAGATTCCGAGCACGATCAGGCCGCCGACGGGCCATCCGACGGCGTGGTGCTTGCGGCTCTGGAGCCTGCGCGCGCCGGACAGATCGGCGGGCTGTCTCTGAAGATCAGGACTCGACACGGACAAAACCCTAGATAACGGCTCGCAGCGATGCCCGGACAGTCACCTTCTCAGGCGCGTCGGCGACGTCGGCGTTGCGCATCGGAGGTACCCCCGTACGCGGCTAGCAAGTCGTTGACCGAGGTCCCCTCGGCGTGCGCGCCCGCCGGATCCAGCTCCGGCTGCGAGGCGACCTGTTCGGGCTTGGCCTTCGACGGTGCCGGCGGCTCGCCGCGACGCGGCTCCTCCGAAGCCTCGTAGTGCGCCTTGTCCGGGCGCTTGGCCCCGGCAGGGCGGGACGGGTGCGCCTGGGCCGGCTGCGGCTTGGGCCGCTGCCGCTGCTTGGGCCGCCGCTCCGACTGCTCCCCGGGCAACCTGCTGATCAGCTCGGTTCTGGGCTGGGCGCCGTTGGAAGGCGTTGGTGCGGCGGGAAGTTCGCGCCCCGGCGGCGGGACGAGCTGGCCCTCCACCTTGCCGCGCTCGGGCAGCGAGCGGACGCGGGTGGATTCGGCGCGCAGCGCGACCCGCTCGAACAGCACGTCGCCGCCGAGGACCTTCTCCAGGCTCTCGCGCAGTCGGCGCAGCTCCGCCTGCAGCGCCTGCATCTCGCTCTCGGACTCCTCGGCGGCCTTGCGCCGCGCCTCGGCCTCGGCCTCCAGCTCGAACTCCCTGCGGGCCGCGATCTCCCGCTCCAGTTCGAGCTCGTAGATGCGCTGGCGGTCCGCCGCATGCTGCTCGCCCTCGACCACGCGGTTGCGCAACTTGGCGACCGCGAAGGCACCGATCAGCGCCGCCCACAGCGCGGCGACGAGCCCGAGGCGTAGCAGGCGGGCATCGTTGGTGAGCACGAGGACCGCCGTTGCGGCCGCGGCGAGCACTAGCACGAGCATCCACAAGGCGGTCGATCGTCCCCTGCGGGATCCGGATTCGGTGCTACCGCGTTCGGACATGCCCACCACGGTACCGGGCGGTTATCAGTTCGAGACCTCAAGGGAACAGACCGGTCTCCACTTTGGTCGGTGTGGCGCAGCGCACCGACGCCCGAACGGCCGAACGGCTCGGCTCATTCCTCGTCGTCGCAGGGCTCTTCCGGCTCGTCCGGATTGCGCAGGCAGTTCTCCAACCAGAGCCCGGCCGCGATCAACACGCCCGCGCTGATCGCCCCGATCACCGCGGCGAAGGCGTCCGCCCGGGCGACCTCGACGGTGCCCAGCCGCGGCAGCAGGAAAGCGATCAGGCCCACCCACGCCCCAGCCATGATCGCGCCGGCCAGCGACGACGCCTTGGCCAACGCGACCGCGCGCGCAGCGGTCAGCCCGTCGACCGGTTCGGTGCCCGGCTTGCGCTTGACCCGCGGCCGCATGTTCAACGCCAGGAACAGGTCGATGAGCGCGATCACCAGCAGCGTCGCCCCGGCCAGCAGCGGCAGCGGCGGCAGCTCGCCGTACATGAGCCTGGCGAGCAGGTAGACCACGACGGCCCCGGCCAAGCCGCCCACGATGAGCTGCCGGGGCTTGGTGAAGGTCAGGTGCTCTGCGTGTCGCGGTGCCACGGTCCCAGCATGGCACCTCGCACCACCCAGACCATCCGCGGGCGAGAATGCCCTTGAGTCTCCACCGACTGGAGGGTCGAAGGTGAATCCCGTGGACGACACCGTGCTCTACACGATCGGCGAGCTGGCCCGGCGAACCGGGCTGAGCGTTAGGACGATCCGGTTCTACTCCGACAGCGGCGTGGTGCCGCCCACCGACCGAACCGCAGCCGGCTACCGGCGCTACGACGTGACGGCCATCAGCCTGCTGGAACTGGTGCGCACCCTGCGCGAGCTGGGCGCCGGGCTGGAGGAGGTGCAGCGGTTGCTCGCCAGCGAGACCACGCTCTCGAACCTGGCCAAGACGCACCTGGAGCTGCTGGAGGAACAGATGCGCGTGCTGCAGACCCGGCGGGCGGTGCTGCGGGCGGTCGTGAAGCTCGACCGATCAACTGAGGAGGTACGACTCATGCACAAGCTGGCGCAGATGTCCGACGAGCAACGCAACCGGCTGATCGACGAGTTCTGGGACGAGGTCAGCGCGGACCTCAACATCACCCCGGGATTCACCGAATGGCTGCGCCAGGCCAAACCGAACCTGCCCGCCGACCCAACGGCCCAGCAGCTGGAGGCCTGGATCGAGCTGGCCGAACTGGTGCGGGAAGCCGACTTCCGGCGCGCCGTCCGGGCGCTGTACCAGGAGCACTCCGATCGCCGCGACGCCGGCGAAACGCTCGTGGCGGACCAGCAAGAAGCGCAGAAGTGGTGGGCGGTCACCGACGAGGCGCGGGTGCTCGTCGAGTCGGGGACGTCACCGGAGGGCTCCCAGGCGCAGGCCCTGGCCAAGCGGATGATGGTGCTGTGGGGCCGGGACGACACCGCGGAGTCCCGCCGCGAGCTTGCGGAGGACTACGAGAACCGCACCGACGAGCGGATGTCGCGCTACTGGGAACTGCTGGCGACCATCAACAACTGGCCGAAGCACCCGGTCACGACGGCCACCACGCGGTGGCTGGCCGCCGCCCTCCGCGCGTCGAACGAGTAGCTGCGCATCACCCGGGCCAGGCGCGACCTCGCGAACAGCCGCATCCGGGCAGTGGCCGATTTCGCGCGAAATCGGCCACTGCCCGGCGGAAACTGAGATCACCCGGGACGCGCGGCTTCTCGCGAAACTGCGCCGCGCCCAGGATTGCTCAGTGGACGATCAGCGCAGCGCCAGGTCCGCGCGGAGGTGAACGTCGTCAATCTCGTTGCGAGGTAAGGCCTCCAGGAGGTCCGCGACGCGGCCGTGGCCGGGCAGTTCGGCGTTCGGGTCGATCGCCAGCCACGGGATCAGTACGGTGGCGCGGCTTGGCGTGCCGGGGTGCGGCAGCAGCAGCTCGGGGTCCTCGCTGCGGACACCGTTCACAGTGACCACATCGACGTCCAAAGTCCTAGGGCCCCAACGCTGTTCGCGGCGGCGTTCCGCCTGCTGCTCCAGCGCCTGGCCCCGGCGCAACCAGCCCCACTCGTCGAGTTCCGGCGATTCCACGATGAGCACCGCGTTGAGGAAGTCCGGCTGGTCTGTGACGCCCCAAGGCGCCGTCTCGTACACCGGAGACGCCGCGACCAGCACGTCCGAGAGGCCTTCGACGGCGAGCCGGAGGTATGCCTGCCGGTCCCCGAGGTTCGACCCGAGCGAAAGCACCGCCCTGCTCATCGCAGCCTCCCGATATCGCACGGCCCGCGAAGGGCACCGTGTTGCTGAACACCCTTGAGCGCTTTTCGCGCCTTAGCACCCGAAGCACTCGCGGAACCCGACCGCTCACGCTGGGACGACGTTGCCGCGACCGCCGCGGCGGGAGCGGCGGATGGTCACCGCCACGTCCGCGAAGGTCAGCGGGATCGGCGCGCTCGGCTTGTGGATGGTGACCTCTGCGGCGTGCACTCGCTCGTCGGACATGATGTCGTCCGCGATCTCGCCGGCCACCGCCTCGATCAGGTCCTTCGGCGGCCCGGCGACGATCGCCTCGGCCCGCTCAGCCAGCTCGCCGTAGTGCAGCGTCTTCGCCAGGTCGTCGCTCTTTGCGGCGTCCCCGAGGTCGATCCAAACCGTGATGTCGACGAAGAAGTCCTGCCCGTCGCGCTTCTCGTGATCGAAGACACCGTGGTTGCCGCGCACCTTCAGGCCGGTCAACGTGATCCGGTCAGCCACCGAATTCTCCTCCGTTGCGCCACGCGGCGGTCACCGCGACCGCGTCCATGGATTGCCGGACGTCGTGCACTCGCACGCCCCAGGCCCCGCGATCCGCCGCCAGCGCCGACACCACGGCGGTCGCCGTCTCCCGCCCGGCGGGCGGTCGCGGCTTGCCGTCGGCGTCGGCCAGCAGCCGCCCGAGGAACCGCTTGCGCGAGGCTCCGACCAGCACCGGGAAACCCAGGTCCACGAAGACGTCGAGCCGCTGCAGCAGCTGCCAATCGTGCGCTCCGCTCTTGGCGAACCCGAGCCCCGGGTCCAGCACGATCGCGTCCTCGGCCACTCCGGCGGTCAACGCCGCGTCTACCTGCTGCAGCAGCTCATCGCGCACCTCCGCGACGACGTCCTGGTACACCGCGAGGCTGTTCATGTCCTTGCTGTGGCCGCGCCAGTGCATCAGCACCCACGGCAGCCCGGTGTCCGCCGCGACGTGCATCATCTCCGGGTCGGCCAGGCCGCCCGAGACGTCGTTGATCACCGCCGCACCGGCTTCGGCGGTCGCCGCCACGACCTTGGCGCGGGTGGTGTCCACGCTCACCGAAACACCGGCCGCGACCAGCTCGCGCACGACCGGCAGCACGCGCTCGATCTCGGTGGCGGCGTCGACGCGCTCCGAGCCGGGACGGGTCGACTCACCGCCCACGTCGATGATGTCCGCGCCCAGCCGGTGCATCTCGATGCCGTGCGCGACGGCCGCCGCCCGGTCCAGGTAGCGTCCGCCGTCGGAGAACGAATCTGGGGTCACGTTGAGCACACCCATCACCGCGCAGCGCGGCGGGTGCGGCAACAGCGAATGCATCATCGACCCCTGATCAACGACAACGCTTCGGCACGCGAGGAGGCCGAGCTGCGGAACTGACCGCGCACCGCGGAGGTCGTGGTCGTCGAGCCGGCCTTGCGAACCCCACGCATGCCCATGCACAGGTGCTCGGCGTCGATCACCACGATCACCCCGCGAGGATCCAACCTGCGCACCAGCGCATCGGCAACCTGCGAGGTCAACCGCTCCTGCACCTGCGGGCGCTTGGCGTAGAGGTCCACCAGCCTGGCCAGCTTGGACAACCCGGTCACCCGACCCCTTTCATTAGGAATGTATCCAATGTGAGCAACTCCATGAAATGGCAAAAGGTGATGCTCACAGTTGTGGGTCAGATGTCCATTAATTAGAAAGGTCGGATGCGGATCGCATTTATAGCTGTAAACCGTGTACGGCCTTGCTCCAGGCGCTTCCAGCGAACGAACCGATTCGACTTTAACCCACTGCGACTCGATAAGATCGGTACGGTGCGATTCCTGGGCGAACCCGTGGCGGAGAATCCAGTCGTCCGAAACGTACAATTTCGAAGTCTGCGCCAGACTTGGAGTGAACCTCGCGGAGATCACCCGCGCGATGTCATCGAGGAACGGCACGTTGCGTCCCGTGATCGCCGGGAAGCGGCGACTACTCGCTCGGCATCCGTCGCCGTCCACACAGCCGTCTAGGAAGCCCCTGAACGTGGTCTCGGTCGACATCACGACTCGCGGGAACCCCTGCCACTGGTGGTGCGCGTCCCCTCCGACGTACTGACGCACCAGGTCCGCCAGGTAAGAGGAAACGACTCGCACGCGGAAGCCCTCGACCTGGCGTTGCAGGTAACCGGACGGCCGCTCGATCTCCTCGATCGCGGCATCTATGCCGAAGGCCTGGTCGAGTGCGTAGGCGAAGTTCTTCGCGAAGTCGCGATCGTTGACCACCAACGACACGTACCGGTCGCCGACCGTGCCGTCTGAGCACAACGCTCCCAGCACGTAACCGAATTCATAACCGATCTTCGGCTGCCAGCGCTGGCGGCACAGCTTCTTCGGCGGCGTCCACTCGATGTAGGTACCCGCCACATCCTTGGCTTCCTGCCACCCCTGCGGCGTTGCCAGCGGATGGTCTCCAGTGACCTGGAATCGGCCCTTTTCCGTGACGACCTCGACGAGTTGTCGCTTCTGGTGCGAACTGACCTCGACGACCTCGGTCTGCTCAACCTTGCCGTCGACGAGAGTCCAGAAACGATCGCCGATCCGGACATCCCGAGCGGGCTTCGCGCCACCGACCAGGTTGACGGTCTGCTCGCTCGGCACGCACTGGGAGTACACCGGGATGTCGCGGACCAGGACGAGTTCCTCGTGGGCCTCGTCGAAGGTCTTGTCCAGGACCTCATCGGGGTCCGTGTACAGCCCCGCGAACAGCTCGCGGTAGGAGCGGGCGACGCGGGCCGGGGTGTCCCGCAGGCCCTCCCGATCAGGGTCCTCGCCGGCCGCGAGCAGCAGCTCCCGGACGGCCGCCTCGGCGCGGGCCTGGTCGAACTGGGGAATGTGGAAAGAGCCGTCGGGACGGGAGTCGCCCCCCGCCCCGATCGGCTCGTCGACCGTACTGGCCAATTTGTCTTTCCTCCACCGGCCGAGGCGCCCGGAGACACCGAGTGCACCGGAGTGATCAGCGGCTGGAGTTGCCGCTGCCGTTGTCCTGAGCCGAGTCCTGGCTCGTCTCGGCGTTGGGCCGCGGGGCTTCATCCGCATCCGGCTCGCCCTGCTGCGGTGCCGGGCGATCGGCCGGAGTCTGCTGCCCGCGCTCCCAGGACGGGGTCCAGTTGTACTGGCCTCCGCCCCCACCGGGGTTGGTCGCCGGGGTCCACCCGGGCGGCGCGCCATAGTTCGGCGGAACCGCCTGCGGCACCTGGCCGTGCTGGCCCGACTGCTGCTGCCCCTGCCCCGGGTTCTGGAACTGCACCGTGCCGTGGTGCGCACCCGCACCGGCACCGGCCGGGGTCGGCTGCTCGTGGTGCGGCGGAGCACCGTTCTGGTTGCCACCTGCACCCGCCGGGGACGGCGTCGGAGTCGGCTCCTCCTTGACCGGGGGCCACGGCTCGCCGCGCTCCTTGGCCAGCTCGCCGGGGGTCTTGATCGGCGGCTTGTCCGACGGAGTGCGACCAGCGAAGTCGTTGAACGCGGTGATCCGGGGGCGCTTCTGCACTCGGGCGAAGATCCGCTCCAGGTCCTTGCGGTTCAGCGTCTCCTTGTCGATGAGCTCCAGCACGAGGTCGTCGAGCACGTCGCGGTAGGTGTTGAGCACCTCCCACGCCTCGGTGTGCGCGGCCTCGATCAACCGGCGCACCTCCTCGTCGATCTCGTGCGCGACCTCCAGCGAGTAGTTCGGCTGCTGACCGGCAGTGCGGCCGAGGAAGGGGTCGCCCTCTTCCTTGCCGTACTTGACCGCGCCCAGCCGGGCGGTCATGCCGTACTCGGTGACCATCGCGCGGGCGATCTTGGTGGCCTGCTCGATGTCGCTGGACGCGCCCGTGGTCGGCTCGTGGAAGACCAACTCTTCGGCGGAGCGGCCACCGAGCGCGAACACCAGGCGGGCGATCATCTCCGAGCGGGTCATCATGTCCTTGTCGTCTTCGGGGACGACGAGGGCGTGCCCGCCGGTGCGACCACGCGGCAGGATCGTCAGCTTGTAAACCGGTTCGAGGTCGGGCATCGCCCAGGCGGCCAGCGCGTGCCCGCCCTCGTGGTAGGCGGTGATCTTCTTGTCCCGCTCCGAAATGATCTTGCTCTTCCGGCGCGGGCCGCCGATCACGCGGTCGACCGCTTCCTCCAACGCGGCGGCCGTGATCAGCTGGCCGTTCTCCCTCGCGGTGAGCAGGGCGGCCTCGTTGACCACGTTCTCCAGATCGGCGCCGGAGAACCCGACGGTGCGCTTTGCCAGGCTGTCCAGGTCGGCGTCCTGCGCCAACGGCTTGCCCTTGGAGTGCACGTTCAGGATCGCGCGGCGACCGCGCAGGTCCGGCGCGGACACCGGGATCTGCCGGTCGAAGCGGCCCGGGCGCAGCAGCGCCGGGTCCAGGATGTCCGGCCGGTTCGTCGCGGCGATCAGGATGATGCCGCCGCGCGAGTCGAAGCCGTCCATCTCGACCAGCAGCTGGTTGAGGGTCTGCTCCCGCTCGTCGTGCCCACCGCCGAGGCCGGCGCCGCGCTGGCGGCCGACCGCGTCGATCTCGTCGACGAAGATGATGCACGGCGCGTTCTGCTTGGCCTGCTCGAACAGGTCGCGGACGCGGGAAGCACCGACACCGACGAACATCTCGACGAAGTCGGAACCGGAGATCGAGTAGAACGGCACGCCAGCCTCACCGGCGACGGCTCGGGCGAGCAGCGTCTTTCCGGTGCCGGGCGGGCCATAGAGCAGGACGCCCTTCGGAATCTTGGCACCGAGGGCCTGATAGCGGCCGGGGTTCTGCAGGAAATCCTTGATCTCGTGCAGTTCCTCGACGGCCTCGTCGGCACCCGCGACGTCCGAGAACATCGTCTTGGGCATGTCCTTGGTGAGCTGCTTGGCCTTGGACTTGCCGAAGTTCAGGACGCGGTTGCCGCCGCCCTGGACGTTGTTCATCATCCACATCAGCAGCAGCACGAGCAGGCCGATCGGGACGAGATAGAACAGCATCTGCACCCAGAACGAGTCCTGGGTGACCTTGGTGTTCCACGTCGGCACGTGCGCATTACGGATCTCGGCGACCACCTGGTCGGTGGCACCGGCCGGGTACTGCGCGATCAGCTGTTCGCTGCCTTGGAAGCCTTGGCCGGGGTTGAGGGTCAGCCGAACCCGCTGCTCCTTGTCCTCGATGGTCGCTTCCTTGACCTTGCCCTGGGCAATCTGTTCCAGGGCCTGCGAGGTGGAGACCTCGCGGTAGGAGCGAGTCTCGTCAAAGAGCACGCTGAACGCGTAGATCAGCAGAAACGCTGTCAGGATCCACAGCAGCGGGTTGCGGAGCAGGCGCTTTCGGTCCATTCACTTGCGGCCGTCGGGCGGCCTCGACCCTCCCTGACTGTCACTTCGGGCAACGGCTGTTGGTAGACACATTTCGTCATCGCCGTCAACCCCTTCAGACCAGCGTACCGGCCGATGCGAGGGCACGACCATGCCGAGCTGACGCAGGATGCCCAGCGTACTCGGCCACCGGGGCGCAATGGGGCGGGAGGGCCGAACCGGACACGCCTGCCCGGCCGCTCCCGGCTCACACGCCGGACGTGTAGACCTTCGGATCGAGCGTGCCGATGTAAGGGAGATCACGGTAGCGCTCGGCGTAGTCCAGCCCGTACCCGACCACGAACTCGTTCGGGATGTCGAAGCCCACGTACTTCACCGGGACGTCCACCTGCACCGCGTCGGGCTTGCGCAGCAGGGTGCACACCTCCAGCGAGGCGGGGTTTCGCGAGCTCAGGTTCTTCAACAGCCAGGACAGCGTCAGCCCGGAGTCGATGATGTCCTCGACGATCAGCACGTGCCGGTTGGCGATGTCCCGGTCGAGGTCCTTGAGGATGCGCACCACGCCGGACGACGAGGTGGACGAGCCGTAGGAGCTGACTGCCATGAACTCCAGCTGGGCCGGCTGGGGCAACGCCCGCGCGAAGTCGGTCATGAACATGACCGCGCCCTTGAGCACGCCGACCAGCAGCAGATCACCACCTGCGTCCCCGTAGTCTTCGTCGACCTGCTTTGCCAGCTCGGTGACCTTGTCGTTGATCTGCTGCTCGGTGATGAGCACAGAAGCGATGTCGCCGTCGTACACGGCCCGGCTTCCCCTCTTGTCGAATCGACTTGTCGAATCGACGGAACACCGGTTCCCGGCGCTGGCAACCCAGCCGCCCGAACCGAACGCCTCGGCGTCCCGTCAACCATTCGGCGGCTTGCGGCCCGCCGCTTCCACCAAAAGCGTGCCATGCGCCCGGCGCAGCACAAAGTCGCCTGGCAAGGCCGGTCCGCCTTGACCGCGCCAGTGGGACACCAACGCGTCCGCCGCACGCAGGTGCTCGTCGGTGATCTCCGGGACCCCGCGCTCCAGCAACCACACCCGCAGCACCCGACGCCGCAGCGCGCCCGGAACTTCCTGCAATGCCATGGCATCGAGTACCTCGCCAGCCACGACGCGACCGCGCACCTCGGCGGCCAGTGAGTCCAGCGCGTCGGCGTCCTCGCGCAGCTGCCGAGCGGTGCGCGCGAGGGCCTCCCGCACCCCGCCCTGCAATGCATCTTCAAGCAGCGGAAGGACTTCTGTGCGCAACCGCACACGCGTGAAACGCGCATCGGAGTTGTGCGGATCCAGCCACGGCTCCAGGCCGAGCGCCGCGCAGGCGGCCTCGGTCGTGGCCCGGCGGACGCCCAGGAACGGGCGCGCCCACGGCGGATCCAACGGCCGCATCCCGGCGATCGACCGAGCCCCCGAACCCCGCCCGAGCCCGAGCAGCACGGTTTCGGCCTGGTCATCGAGGGTGTGTCCCAGCAACACCAACGAACCCGGCGGGCGCTCCGCGCGCAGCGCCGCATAGCGCGCGCGGCGAGCAGCAGCCTCCAGCCCACCGCCGCACCCGACCTCGACCTCGATCACCCGGGACGAGCACCCCAGCCCGCGGAGCTGGTCGGCGGCGCGGGCGGCAACGTCGGCGGAGCCGACCTGGAGCCCGTGGTCCACGACCAGACCATGCACCGCGACGCCCTCTCGGCGAGCGACGTGCGAGGCGGCAGCGGCCAGCGCCAGCGAGTCCGCGCCACCGGAGCACGCGACCGCCAGCGCAGCGCCGCGGAACGGCGCCGCCTCGGCGGAGCCGAGCAGGCGCCGGAGGGCGCCGCGAACGGCGCTGACGGCGGGATCGGGCGGCGGCACGCCGCCATTCTCCCGCGTGCGATTTCAATGGAAATCGCACCTGGCGATTCCGTTGAAATCGAAGTCGCGCCGGCGGACCCGGGTCAGCCGTGGACCCGGCGGATCCAGGCTGCCGGGTCGCTGATCTCGGCGCGGGTCGGCAGGTGGTCCGGGGATGCCCAGATCGCGTTGAAGTCGGCCATCCCGATGGCGTCCACGACGTGCCGGGTGAACGCCGCGCCCTGCGCGTACTGGCGGATCTTCGCATCCACCCCAAGCAGGCTGCGCAGCACTCGGTCGAGGAGGCCACCACCCTTTCGGCGCTCCGTGAAACGCTGGCGGATGATAGCCACGCTGGGCACCACCCGCGGACCCACCGCGTCCATCACGTGGTCGGCGTGACCTTCCAGCAGCGTGGAAATGGCGATGATGCGGTCCAGCGCGGCCCGCTGGCTCGGCGTCTGCAGCAGCTCGATCACCCCGAGCATGCCCGGGCTGGAGTCGCTGCTGGAACGGGTCGAGCGGGCTTCCCGCAGCACCGCGGGCACCCGGGTCAGCAGCTCACCGGTCGTGCCCTCCATCTCCGCCAGCAGCGTGCCCAGGCTCTCCGCGAAGTGGTCGCGCAGCCACGGCACCGCGTTGAACTGCAGCCGGTGCGTCGACTCGTGCAGGCACACCCACATCCGGAAATCGTCGCCGGGCACCCCAAGGGACTTCTGCGCCGCGACGATGTTCGGCGCCACCAGCAGCAGCCGGCCGTGCTGCCCGGCGACGCCGGATTCGCCGTACGGGTCGAACTGGCCGAGCACCTTGCCGCCCAGGTAGGCAAGCACCACCCCGGCCTGCACCCCCGCGCCGCGCGCGCCGATGCCCCCGAAGAGATCGTTGGCCCGCGGCACCCGCGAGTCCGCTGTGGACAGTGCGGCGTCGGTGAGTTCGGCGAGGCCGTCCGCCGCGCCGCGCACCCAGGCGGGCCGGTCGACGACGTCCCCCTCGGCGATCGGCAGGTGCTGGCCCAGGCCGGTTAGCTCGCGGACGTGGGATTCGGCTTCGGCGCTGAACTGCCGCAGCGAGCGCACCGCATGCTCGGCTTCCGGCCGGGGCACCTCCGGCCCCGACTTCATCAGCCGGACCGCGGTGGCGACGGCGACGTTCCAGTCCAGCGCCCGATGCTCTCCGGTGGTGCCCCGGTCCGGGGACGGGGACAGGGTGGAAGGAGGTCGGGCGTTCACACGACCGACCGTACCCCGCCCGCAGCCCCGCAGGTACTTCACTTTCGAGGCCACATCTGCTCCAGCCGCGCACCGTTTCCGCTGGTCAACGACCGCGAGTGGTGGTGGGCGCCATCGCGCCCGAGAGCACTCACCGCATCTGACCTGCGAAGACAGCCGTACGTGGGTCAGCGACAGCCGCAGCCGTACGTGGAGCGGCAGCCGCAGCCGTACGTGGGTCAGCGGCAGCCGCAGCCGCGCAGGGCTTCGGCCACGCCGTCCAGCGCGGGCCGGGCGACCGCCGGGCTCGTGCCATTGGACATGAGCGCGAACACCAGCAGCCTGCCGTCGTTCGTCACCACCGTGCCAGCCAGGCTGTTGACGCCGGTCAGGGTGCCAGTCTTCGCCCGCACCCAGCCCTGGCCGGGGCTCCCGCCGTAGCGGTCGCTCAGGCTGCCACTGCCACCGGCGATCGGCATCCCGGTGAGCAGTCCGCGCAGCTTCGCCGACTGCGGTGCCAGCCCACCCTCCGGGCTGGCCGGGGCGGTCGCCGAGGCCAGCAACGCGGAGAGCAGCTTGGGCGTGGTCCGATCGTCCAGGGACAACCCGCTGCCGTCGGCCATGGTCGTGCCGGTGACGTCGAAGCCATGCTTCGCCAGCACATCGCGCACCGCCTTGGCCGAGCCCGCGAATGACGGGGCGTTGCCGGTGGCGATGGCCACCTCGCGCGCCAGCGCCTCGGCGAGCAAGTTGTCCGAGTGCTGCATCGCGATGTCGACCATCTCCTGCACGGTCGGCGACTGCACCTGGGCGAGAACCTGCGCGTTCGGCGGCGCCACGCCCTTCGACACCTGCGTCGCGCCGAGGCCTGCGGCGAGCCGCTGCGCGGCCTCCATCGCCGGGGTCGAGGTCCGGGGGCTGTAATCCTTGGTCGGGTCGTCCCGGCCCCCGTCCAGCATCACCGGCTCCATCGGCGCCATCATCCCCCCGGCCACGTCCTGCGGCAGCCAGCCCGGCGCGAGGCCGGGGCCGGTGTACCGGCTGGTGTCCACCAGCACAGACGTCACGTTGCCCCCGGCCGCAGCCCGGGCCTGGGCGACCAGGTCGTCGAACCGGGCGGCCCCCGGGTAGACCGACTCCTTGCCCGCGGGCAGCGTGGACAGCGTTAGGTCACCACCGCCGAGGAGCACCACGGTGCCCGGTTGGCTGCCGCGCACCACCTTGGTGGTGAGCCGCTGGTCGTGGTCCAGGACGAGCAGCGCCGCGCTCATGGCCAGCAGCTTCCCGGTGGACGCCGGGACCATCACCTGACCGGCGTTCTGCTCCCGCAGCACCTGTCCTGTCTGGGCGTCCAGCACCACACCGGCGAAGGTGCCTAGACCCGGGTTGCTCAGCGCACGGGCGAGAGCCTCGTCGAGGCCCGCCTTCGTGGGCAGCGGCGCGTTCTGGTCGAGCGGCTTGATCGCCGGGTTGAGCCGGACCGGTGCTGGCGGATCGGCGAGCTGCGCTTTCATCAGGGCGTCGACCAGCGTCGGGCCGAACGCGATGCCAGCCCCGAGCAGCACGACGACGACCACCGCGACCGCGATCAGGCCTTGGCGACGGCGATGCGGCGGCTCGGCCTTCGGCGGTTCCTCGCCCAATGGCGGCACGGGGGCGGCGCTCGGCGGGATGCGCAGCGGCTGCGCCCGCGATCCGGTCAGGCCCGCGAAGTCCGCCGGCGAAGCGGGTTGCGGCGAGATGCGCTGCGGCTGCGCCCGGGGCGGCGTCAGGCCCGAGAAGTCCGCTGGCGAAGCGACGGCGGGCGGGGTGAGACCAACCGAATCCTGCGGCGAACCGCCGGAGGGCTTGGCGTGCGGGGCGGTCAGGCCCGCAAAGTCCGCGGCGGACGCGGGGCGCGGCGGCGGGCCGTCGAAGTCCGGCCGGGCGAACTGCTGTGTCCGCTCGGCGGGAGCGACAGGCGGCACAGGCTTGATCTGCTGCCTCGCAGGCCCCGGGTCCGCGGTGCGCAGCGCTTCGAGGTCTTTGAAGTCGATCCGGGTGGTCTTCTCCGCCTCGGTCTCCGCCGGGACCTTCGCGATCTGCTGCGTCGAGTCGATGGGCCGGGCGGCGACCCGCGGGATCTGCTGCGTCTCATCGATGCGCGGCCGCTCGTCGGGCCCGGCGAGCTCGACCCAGCTGATCTGCTGGGTCTGCTCGACGTTGCTGGGCGGCGGCGTCGCATCGGTAATCGGCGAGAACTGCTGCGTCAGCTCAACGGCGGTGACCGGCGGCTCGATGATGCGCTCCTGGTCGCCGGTCGGCCGATCATCCGCCTCCGGCTCCTCATTCCCGGCAGGCCGATCGTCCGGCTCCGGCGCTACATCGCCAGGCCGATCCTCCGGCTCCTGCGCCTCGTCAGCAGTCGGCCAGTCATCCCGCTCCGGCTCCCCTTCGCAGCGCGCCGTTGCTGGCTTGCGACCGGCGTCGGACCCGGCCGTCGTCCCTGCCGCCGCACCAGCAGGGACTGCGCCTTCTGCCCCGGGCGAAGTCCCAGCAGCGGGTTCCTCGCTCGACGCGGCCCCGGCACTGGCCTCGATACCAGCTTTCGGAACAATGCTCGTTTCAACCCCGGCCTCTGCCGTGGCTTCCCCAGCATGCTCGGCGGGTTTTGCGGACTCGGCACCTGCGGTCTTCGGCTCAACAACGGCTTCAGCGGATTCCGCGGTGGAATCAGGACAACCGTCAGTTCCCGTTCCCGGCTCGGGCGCCTCTTCCGGCTTGGTCCCAGCAGCGGTCGGCGCGGAGTCAGCGGTTTCGGTCCCGGACTCGGCATCGTCGGCCGGCTCGCCGCCAGCATCGGCAGCAGGCCCGGCAGTTGCTTCCGCACCAAATCCAGAGGCGTCTTCCGCGTCCGTCCCGGAATCAGTGCCCTCGTCCCCATCAGCGGAAACTGGTTCAGCCTTCGTCCCAGGGGCGGCTACCGCCCCAGATCCAGCAGCGGTTCCAGATCCAGCAGCGGTTCCAGATCCAGCAGCGGTTCCAGATCCAGCAGCGGTTCCAGATCCAGCAGCGGTTCCAGTTTCGGCAGCCGCGTCGGAGCCGGTATGCGTGTCGGTTTCCGTTCCAGATTCGGCGTCCGCGCCGGAATCCGATCCTGCGTCAGGGCCGGAAGCCGTGGATCCGGCTGCCGTTGCGGACTCCGCGTCAGCGCCGGAATCCGCTTCAGGTTCGACTTCCGCGCCGGTTTCTGCATCTGGTTCGGTGCCCTTGCCGGAATCCGCTTTTGGGGCCCGTTCGGTGTCAGAGCCGGAAGTCCCCGCCGCATCGGAAATTTCGGCGGCAGCGGTCGTCTCTTCGGACTCAGCCGCAGTTTCGGCACCCGCCCCGGTTCCAGTTCCAGATTCCGCGCCGGAAACCGCTGTCGCTTCGGAATCTCCGTCAGCGGCTTCGGACTCGACGGCCGCTGCGTTCTCGGCGCGTTCGGGTGCAGCTGAATCTCCGGCGGCCTCGACCTTCCCGTTGGGCGCGTTACCGGCCTCCGCCCCGGAATTGGAAGCAATGCCCGGGTTTTCGTCAGCCTTCTCGCCGGACTTGCCGCCGGCCACTGCGTCGACCTTGCCGCCGTCGGCCTCCTCGCCAGCGTTGTCGGCTTTGGCTTCGGACTTGTCGCCGGGGTCGACCTCGCCATCGGCCTGCTCGCCGGACTGCGCCTTCGAGGCGGCTTCGTCGACCTCTTCTTCGGAGTCATCGGCGCCGGCCCCTCGTCCGGACCGGTCCTCGGCGGGCAGGCCATCGGCCTCGGCCGCATCGGCTGCGGACGTCGGCTTCGCCGGTTCTCCGCCGAGGCTTCCCGCGGCGGGCTTCGACGCGCTGGCCAAAGCGTTCTTCGCGGACGCAGCGCCGACACCGTCGGCATCAATCGGCCGGGTCGCCTGGACCGCGCCGGCCTTCTCCGCCCCCTTGGCCTCGACGGCGTCGCCGATCTCGGCGTCAACGGTCATCAGCCGGGCGGTCTGCTGCAAGGCAGCCTGCTCGGAGTCGGCACCGGCCTGCGGTGAAGGGGAATCCTCGACGTCCGGCTGATCGGCGCTGTCGCGGGCCCGCTCCCCGCCAGGAGCAGGATCAACGGTCTTCAGCCGCGCAGTCTCACCCGAGTCCGCCTCTGCCTCCGACGGCTCGGCCGCGGCGGCTGTGTCCTTGGTCTCATCGGCATCGGCCCGCGCCGCCGGCTCCCAGGGCGCGCCACTCGCCTCTGCGGCCTCTGATTCCGCGTCGTTCGACGAGGTCACGGCCTCAGTCGGCGGGCTGGTTCCGGGCCGGGGCGGGGTGGTCTCCGACGTCTCCGCGGCTTGGTCTCCGGCAGGCCGGTCCGGCGACGAGCCGTCCGGAGGCGACGCATCGGTTCGGGGCGGATTCTCACTATCCGATGTCGACGCACGGACGTCGGGTTCGGACACCTCACCCCCGCCGTTCTGGGGTTCGGGCACGTGCTCCTCCTCGACGGTTCGCCAGACTGCCAGATTGCGAGCTCCCGCACTGCGGTGGGGCCTGGAGAGCTGCCGTGGTTCACACTAGACGTGGTCGTGCGCGCGAGCGGGCGGCTGCATCCGACGCAAGACGAGTGAGGAACCGCGTGGACTTCGACGTCACGATCGAGATCCCCAAGGGGAACCGGAACAAGTACGAGGTGGACCACGAGACGGGGCGAATCCGTCTCGATCGGACGCTGTTCACCGCCACCCAGTACCCGGCGGACTACGGGTTCATCGAGGACACCCTCGGCGAGGACGGCGACCCGTTGGACGCGCTGGTCCTGGTCCAGGAGCCGACTTTCCCGGGCTGCCTGATCAAGTCGCGAGCCATCGGCATGTTCCGGATGCGCGACGAGAAGGGCGGCGACGACAAGGTCATCTGCGTTCCCTCGGACGACCCGCGGCAGGAGCACCTGCGCGACATCCACCACCTCGCCGAGTTCTACAGGCTGGAGATCCAGCACTTCTTCGAGGTGTACAAGGACCTGGAACCGGGCAAGAGCGTGGAGGGCGCGACGTGGGTCGGCCGCACCGAGGCCGAAGCGGAGATCAAGCGCTCGTACGAGCGGGCCAAGGAGCAGGGGCACTGAACCACCGCCCCGAGAAAGGGCCCTCGCCGCGCTGGATGCGGTGAGGGCTTTTTCATTTGTGGAGCACCGGGGTCCGTGAGCGCTTCTGGACATCCCCACTCACAGGGCCTGAACAGGCACTTCGCGAACTTGTCCACAGGACTGGGGATAACTCATGCGCAACCTCGGCATTCCGACCGACGGACCGCAGCCGTGCGGGGACCGTCGAACTGGACCGGTGAGCCGGGCGCTCACCCGGCTCGGGCACGCCAACAGCAAGGGCGCAACCAGCTCCTGGACGCGGGCTGGGTGACGTTTTCGCGCGAAATCGCCACCCAGCCATCCCCTGGAGCGGCTCCTCCCCTCCCTCGCAACCCGTTCCCGCTGGTCAACGCCCGTGAGCGCGGTTGGGGCCGTAGAGGGCGTTTTGGAAGTGATCGTCCAAGGTGCGGTAGGACGTGCTCTTGTCTTTGAAGCCCCGAAGCCGCGTATCTGGTCATGCGTGAATCGGGGCTCCCGCAGTCCAGGCGGCGTTTGAGGTTCCGCCACCCGCAGCGCCAGCAGAACGAGTGTGGAAGCAGTCGCTACAGCACCGAAAGCACTCACGGCGGCTGATCAGCTGCAACCGCGGGCCGAGGTGGTGATGGCCCCCACCCGTTCCGGTGAGGGCCATCGAGTCCGTTCGGGGCGCCGTCGGCGGAGGAAGCCCGCCGCTCCAGCGGGGTGAGCTGCGCCGGGGACGACCGTGTTGCCGGGCCGTCGCTTCCGGCGACTTTCGTTCTGTTCGACGTGGAGGGCCGCCTGGGCGATCAGCCGTCGAGCTGGTTGACGCCGCCGAGCGGGCCGTGGCTGGCCACGTCGTTGACCTTGTCCAGCGTCGTGTCCGGGGCGACCTTGCCGACGGGGAGGGTGTCGGTCACGCCGTCCAGCGGGCTCGCCGGACCGGTGATGCCACCGAGCGCGCTGCCGCTCCTCGCCGCCGGCAGCGTCGAAGCGACCGGGGAGCCGGCCACCAGGCCGTGCACCGTCTCGCCGACCAGGTTGACTTCCTGCGGCGTCGGCGGCAGCTGCGCGGGCTTGGTCTGCGGAACGTCCGCCTGGGTGCTGTCCAGCGCCGAGCCCAGGCCGGTCGGCAGATCGTAGACCGGGCCGCCGTCCCTGGCGATCGGGCTGACCGCCATGGCGGGTACGACGTCGCCCACCGGCAGCGCGGCGGTGTCGAGGCTCTTGCCGCCGGTCACACCGCCGAGCAGGCCCGTGACCGGGTTGCTGTCGCCGAGCACGCCGACGCCGCCAAGCATGCCGTCGAGCGGGCCACCGGCGTTGCTGCGCGCGGTGAGCTGCTTCTCGACCGGGACGACGTCGCCCACGGTCTGCTGCGCGGAGGCCAGCGTGCCCGCGACGTGGTATGTGGTCTGCGCGAGGTTGTTGTCGGTGGGCAGCTCAGCGGGCAGCTGCGGGGTCTCGGCCGCGTTCGCGGTAGCGGCGAAGCCGACCGCGCCGACGCCGCTGACCAACACAGCGGCCGCTGCGGTAAGGGTGCGCTTCATCGCGTTGCTCCTCTCTGCACAGGCCGATTCCTGTGCGCCGCGCCGGAGATTACGGAAGGATCACTCACCACCATTCAGCGATCACATAAGTGGGAAATGTAGACAGCCAGTGATCGCTATCCGCCCATTTCTCCAAACTTTCGTGGAGCGCGACACGGGAGCGATTACTGACCGATCCCCTCCGCAGCGGTTGAGGGCAACCGGCGCACCTGTTCGGCTCGCAGCGCCTCGACCGCGTCGGCGAATTCCGCATAGGCCTCGTGCTCGCTGTCGAACCGGCGGTACCGACCGGCCCTCAGCTCCACCGACTCGTACTCGCGGTCCAACGCGTCGGCTGTCTGCTGGCACGCGACCGCCCGGTCCCGGTACTTGGCGTGCCCGGCGAACGCCGCGGCCACCGCGACGAACAGGCACAACGCCACCGCGACCCACCGAGCGTCCACAACGGACACAGATACTGCCGTCACCGTCGCGGCGATGATCGAGCCGCCGATGACAACCGCCTGCAGGACGTTGTCCTTCGAGCGGTCCCGTCGGGCCTCACCCCGGTAGCGCTCGACGAGACCCGGCAGCTGCGCCCGGTAACGCTTGTGCGTACCCAGCAAATCCCCGGACCCCAGTTCATCCAGCATGTTCTCGCGGTACGCGAATTCGAGCGCACGCAGTTCTGACTCCACCGCGCGAACCTTAAAGTGCTGCTGGTAGAGGAACCTCGCCGACGCCGCAATCGAGGCCACGGCCAGCGCGAAAACCACCCCCGCCGGTATTGCGGACACCCATAACGACAGCGCCATCGCGGCGGTGCCGATCAGCAACAGATTGCCCGGCACCGCCCAGGCCAGCAGGAGCCGCTGCACCATCCGGGCGCGGTAATGCTGCTCGGACCGCTCGGCGATCCGGCGTTCCCAGTCCGGCGGCTGGCGATCCCCGGCGAGCACTCCACCGCCGACGATTCCGGCCGCATCCACTCGCTCCATCACATCAAATCCTTCCGGCGCGTTAATGCGATCGAAGTAGCTCCCGGAGCACCACGACAATCGGCCGTGAGGGTGATGATTGGCTCGGCCGATCGGTCCACCGCCGGATGCGCCGGGTGATCGCTGCTGGGTTAGCACGCCGCTCGCAGTTCAATAACGGGCAGTGATAACAGCCAGTGGTGCAAGCCGGACATCGTTTGGGGGGTTTCCGGGGTCTGCCACTCTGGCAGCGCCGCACGCGGACGGGTCAACCGGGTCCACCAATCGGGCGTCGACACGCCGTCGAGAACGCGCGAAAGGACTACCGATCCGTCAACTCGGCGTCCGCGTCGCGGTAGAACTCCTCCGGATCCACTGGCCGCCCGGCCACCTCGATCTGGAAGTGCAGGTGCGGCCCGGTCGATTCGCCGCGATCGCCCATCGTCGCGATCAACTCACCGGCCCGAACCCGTTGTCCGACCGAGACGAAGTCCTCGTCGATGTGTCCGTAAATCGAAACGACGTCGTCGCGGTGCGCAATTCTGATCCACATGCCATAACCGCTCGCCGGACCGGAATCGATGACGATACCCGCCGACGCCGCGCGGATCGGGGTGCCGATGTCGTTGGCGATGTCGACACCTTTGTGCATCTCGCCCCATCGCACACCGAAGCCACTGCTGATCTCGCCGTCCGCCGGGGACACCCAATCCACTACCGGAGCCGCAGGTGGATCGGGCTCGGTGGGCAGCTTCGCGGCGAGACCGGCGGC
The DNA here is from genome assembly GCF_053599315.1 of Saccharopolyspora sp. NPDC000995. Classification (NCBI taxonomy): domain Bacteria; kingdom Bacillati; phylum Actinomycetota; class Actinomycetes; order Pseudonocardiales; family Pseudonocardiaceae; genus Saccharopolyspora; species Saccharopolyspora sp. NPDC000995. Next base: position 35,289 of record NZ_JBSFLZ010000010.1, on the reverse strand, counting down.
GAATCCCCGGCCGATAGCCAGAGGTTTTGGCTGGTCATCCTGCACAGCCGGGGTCGCCAGGGCACCAGCGGCGCCGAGCACGCTGCCCACGACCAGTCCGACCAGGCCGACGATCACCGTATTCTGTCGCATTGACATCGCGTTTCCACTCCTCCCGCCATCCACGGTTATTCGCGCGACGGCCGGGCCGAATTCCGCGTGCGGGCGCCGGGCATTCCGAAACCGACGTCCGGGCGGTTCGGCAATATTGCAGCCGAACCGCACCGGAAACGCATTTCGGAATTGGCTCAATGGAATGACGTGCCGGCAATTCGCCGTGTCCCGCGCACAGGTGTTGGGAGGTCCACCACAAGAAAACATCGCGGACACGCACGGTCCACAGTGGTCACGATTCCTAGTGAACCGCGCGGGAGCCGAACCCGAAGCCCCTCCCAGCCATCACGGAGGGTGTCGGACGCGGCCGGGCCGCCGACGTCACCCCCCTGATCCGCACACCACTCGACCGGTAGTCACCCGATCAGACCAAGAGCAGGGGTCCGTGCCCTCTTTCTAAGTCACGGTTGACCCTCACCAGCCATCGATCGAGTGATTCAAGTCGGCGGAAGGGTTCTTGGGATGACGGCGAGGCTGCGCGGCGCGCTCGCCGGATCGAGCGCCCGCAAAGCATCTGGTAGGTCCGTGGCTCGGATCGAGGCAGTGGCGGTGCACCCTGGCGAGCGGCGGACGAGGACCAAGGGTCCGTGGTGTACCCGATCTACCAGGAGACCGGCAGTTCTCCGCGCTCCCCAGCTGCGGTCCCGCCCGGCCATCGGCCAGCGGCGGTGCACGGCGCGGGCAGGCCATTAGGCCAAGTCCCGTACTCGAGTCAGGAGGCGGTTCCGCGGTTGGTGCCTTCGCGATCCTGGGCGGCGCGGCCACGCACGGCGTCGATCGATGCCCGCAGCGCTGCTTCGAGGTCTGATATCGGCTCTGGGGCCTTTCCGAGCTCGGAAGGGTGCCCGGCCAACTTGTCTTCGACCCTCGCTTCGATCGCTTCTCGGTAGTGGTCTTGCCAACCCTCGGGGTGGAAGTCGCCCGACAACGCCTCGACCAGGGTTCGGGCCATCTGCCGTTCGATGGGGTGCGGCCCGGCTCCTGCTGGCGGTACGTGGTCTGTGGCGGGGTTGATCTCGTCGGGCCAGTACAGAAGGTGCGCCACCAGCAACCCGCCTTCCGCCCGCAGCAGCGCCAGGCGCTCACGTCCTCGGAGCGCGAGGGTTCCCAGGGCGGCCCGGTCGGTTTCGGCGAGCACGTCGCGCAGGAGCACGTAGGCGCGTTCGGCGATCTGTTCAGGTTGGATGTAGTAGGCGCGTCCTATGGCCACGGGGTCGATCTGCTTGGTTGGCACGAACTGCCGGACCTCTAGCCGTCGGGCGCTGGTGAGCGGGAGTTTGTCGAGGTCGGTGTCGGTCAGCTGGACCAGGCGGCCGGCGTAGTCGTAGGCGCTGGCGATCTCCGACAGCGGAACCTCACGGTTCTCGGCCTCGCAGAACTTCCGGTAGCGGATACGCGCGCCACAACCGGCGTGGATCTGGTGGAAGCTCACCGAGCGATCGCGGGTCGCCCGGTGCAAGGTGCAGCCGATGGTGACCAGCCCGAAGGTGATCGCTCCCGTCCAGACCGCAACCATGCGCACCTGCCGACGTTTCGCTGCCCACCGCACCGAGGGCTTGCCCGGGGCGGGTCATCGTCGATGGCAGTGGACTGATGGGCCCTGCCTCTCGCGGTTGAGCCGGGACCCTTCCGCCCCCGAACAAGCCTCGCGCCGGTCTCCCGGCACGCCCGATCCTTCAACGCATCGGAAGCACGCGGCAGAGCACAACGTCCCCGCGCCTAAAAACGCCCCCGCACCCGACCGGCGAACCGGAAGAATACGGGGGCGATCGTGTTTTGGTTCCCGGCCGCGGCCAAGGGAAATGGTGTGGCGGCCGGGCACCAGGGAGGCTACCCGACTGCCGAGCGCGAGTCCATGTAGCTCGGGGGCGTAGCGGAGCCCAGCAGCCGGGCCAGCCAGGCGGGCAACCGCGGCTACGCGCCGCCTGGATTTGACGCAATTGCTGACACTCATCCTTTCCGGGTAAGCATCTGTGGCTCTGGGTAGTCGTCGTGGCTGCGGCTGGTGCGGTCGATGCGGCTTGCCAACGCGAACTCCTCGCTCGCCAACGCAGCCGCACACCCTGCACCCCCACGCCGCCCTCGCGGCTTGCTTGCGCTGACTCGCGCTGAAAGCCGCACGGGCAGTGCTGAGGGGAGGCCAGCGGGGCAACCCGCTGGCCTTACCCGATAGATCGAAACCGCCTACCTGGAACTGAAATCCAGCATCCTGGGCGGACGTGTCCTGCGTGCCCGCACCCCGACCGGCGTGGTCCAGGAGATCTACGCCTTGCTGGTGGTCTACCAACTCCTGCACACCGCCATGACCGATGCCGCCAACACCCAACCGGCCACCGATCCGGACCGGGCCAGCTTCTCCATCGCTTGGCAGACCGCCCGCGACCAGATCATCCAGGCCGCCGGTGTCATCGCCGGCACCGTCATCGACCTGGCCGGCACGATCGGCCGGCATGTCCTGGACAACCTGCTACCCGATCGGCGACTGCGGGTGTCCCCGCATCGTCAAGCGCGCCATCTCCAAATACCAGGCACGAGGCCCTCGCGTTGACCGGACCAGCTACAAAGCCACCCTCGGTGTCGACATTCTAATGTCGTGTTCAGGCTCCCAGCCGCCCTCGATGTAAAGCCCCACCAAAGCGTCGGCATCTGCGTCGGTTGCCCAACGGACTTTGGACACACTTCTACCCGCTGAAAGGCGGCATAAGCACAATCAGGCGGCCGGACGCGACTCGGCTCGCCGGTTTCGCTTGGGGATCGCGGCCAGGATCACGCCGGACTGTCGGGCGTCGTAGAGCGGGCGGATGCCGTCGCAGTCGACGACCGGGCAATGTTCGCGGATGGTGCGGCGCTGCGGCCGGACAGCCGTGCCAAGGTCGCCCGGTCGACCAGGGCGCGGCCGTCGCGGTAGCGGACGATCGGAGATCCCTTCGGTTACTCGACTGAAGCACTAATGTGGAGAATCTAAGAAAATGAGAAGAAGATCACGATAATGGTTTGCGTTGCGCTTTTCGAATGATTGAAGCGGATTTTGCAGGTGTACGGTGCTCATCTGGTTAGCGTGGACCGTATGAAATCACTACAACGTGCTAGCGCTGTTGCCTGCGTAGCCGCTGGTTTCCTGCTGGGGTCGGTTCCGGCGTCGGCTACCGCCGCTACTCGTTACGCTGCGGTGCAGAATGCGGCCGACTCCGATATAAAGGCTGTGCGCGCCTGGGCGTGCTTTGATGGATCTGCCCTCCCGAGTTCCATCGTCGCCGAGTACGGGTCCCCTTCGGGGCAATCCCTGAAGATGCGGTGCGGTGACCCCACCAAGGGTGTGGTCCATGTGGACCTTGACCACGAAATTACAGAACAGACCGCCGATGCTTTCCAGAACTGTCTGTCGGACACTATTCAATTTGGCGGGTACAACCGTCCCGGCTCGAACCCTAGTCTTTCAGTCTGGCGCTGGCAGTTCGGTCCTGGCCGGGGCGACGCCGCAGAGTTCGTGTATGAAAGCGCCAACGGCGAAGGGATCACTTTCTACACCACTGGCGTAGCGCCGGGGAACGAGTGGCAACGTTGCGCTGGCGCTCGATGAGCGAGATTGTTACAGGCCATGAGTGAAGATCAGCAGCGCGCGGTGTCGGAGACGTTCGAGGTTCGCCTGTCAGGCGAGCACGGCGGCGTCATGCTTGCAGAGACGGATGCTGGGGAGTTCACCTTCAGTACCTCAGCTACGCGGAGTTCTCTGAACAATCTTGCGGAGGTGATGCTTGCACTCGCGCACGGGGCTGATGTCGGCTGCGTGTTGTGGGCCACTGAAGGCCCAAGCGATAGAAGTGTGTTTCTGGACTTCGCGCTGGATTGGCAGGGAACGCTCGCGGTAGCCGTGCATCGCCTTGCCAGCTGGGAATGGCTCCAGCCAACGACCATGTGGACACCGCGCCGAGCGGACTGTGTCGTCGAGGCAAGAGTTCCGTTCTCTCAGTTCGTCGTCAACGTTACGCGAGAGCTTCAGCTCCTCCGGAAGGAAGAAACCGACACTGCCGGGTACATGGCCAATTGGGGTCATTACTTCCCGATGTCGCTGTTTGAGCAGCTCGAACGAGTCAGTGCGAGGCATGGCTACATGGCGAGCGCTGACCCACGTCAATTCAGGGGGAATGAAAATTGAGAAGAACACTGGTAGGTGCGACCGCGGTTGCGATGATGTTGTTGGGGGTTCCTGGGGCAGCGACCGCAGAAGGCGACGACGTTGATGTCGCTTCGCCACCCGCTCCTAGCTGTGTGACGTGGCGCATGGTCAAAGGGGTTCCGCCTCTCTACACGACCTTCCGCATCCAGAACGACTGTGTGGTGCCGTACACCGTGCGCCTAGACATTTCCTATGCGCCGGATACGGCTTGTGCGCGCGTGGATCCCTTCAGGTTCGTTGATCAGGATAATGACTGGAACTACGGCGAGCCGTCGATTCGAGGCGTAGTTCTCTGTGAATGATCGCTGGTCTGATGAGTGATCGCGGGTGTGGTGGTGTCCCGCCAGACGGGACGCCATCACACCCGTTTAGCCTGGTGCTTCTGGAAACTGACCATCAATGCTATGCCGTCCTCTGCAACGCAAGTGCGGCTCCGAGACGCAGTAGGTCGAAGCCACAGAGCGTGGCCCGGCAGGCCGCCGCAGTCCGGGCACGGGGGGACGGGCCGCGGGGGTGTTTCTCCGGCGAGCTGTCGGGCTTGGGCGTGCAGCTCGCGCAGGTCCTCGGCGAGATCATCGGCCCAGGGCAAACCTCAACATGCTTATCGCGCACTGGGGCATCGTCCGACATCTCCAAATCCACCCCGCCCACCGCGACCGCGGACTCGGATCCACTCTGATGCAAGGACTTCGGCAGTTCGCACGCGCGGAAATGCGCTTTGAACAACTCCACCTCGCAGTCCGAGGCGGCATGGGACTCGAAGACTTCTACAAACGGCTTGGCTGGCGCGGAATCGGCCGCTGGCCCAACGCCCTCTGCCCCGCCACCGACGACACTCGAGACGAGGCCCTCATGATCCTCGCACCTCTGACCAACGAAGGCATTCAGACACTTCTGATATCTAGCGTCGCCAGAGCACCTGGCCGACTCCCAGTGGGAAGCGGTGCGCGCTGCCCTTGGTGAGCCGCGGAACTTAGCGCCAGCATCGGTCGATCAGGCTGCCTAGGAGCAGCTGGCCGTGAACGCTGCACCCCGTTTGTACCCCGAAAACGACTCTGCGGCGGGAGCCGAGATCATCGATCTCTTCTCCCGCCGCAGGTCAGCGGGTTGACCGCTGTGGAGCCGCCTAAGGGAATCGAACCCTTGACCTACGCATTACGAGTGCGTCGCTCTAGCCGACTGAGCTAAGGCGGCGTTGCACGGCCAAGTGTAGCGGGCGGAACCTCGCCGTCGTTCATGGCCCCTGCTGCCCGGCGTTCGCCGAATCGACGCAGGTCAGCGGCCTCACTTGCCACCGCCGATACTTGTCTTCGCTGGTGGCCGGGTTGAATCCGGGAAGCCCCACCTTCGGCCGGCGCCCTGCGAAAACTTCCTTCATCACCTCGTCGCCTTCGCCGCCGCTTCAGCGCGTGCACCGCCATCAATTGACCTTTGCCGGGTTGTCGCAGCTCGCCGCTTTCGCCCAGAGCACGCCGACGACGACGCCCATCCCCACACCCCAGCGGCCCGGGCAGCCGCCCGCCTCCGAGCGTGAAGCTCAGCGGGATGCAGGGCAGCGCGCACGCCCGCTGGGCCGAGCAGGTCGGGCCGTGCGTGTCGCCGCTGGACGATGCACGGATGTCGATGAGTGGCGCTTCCGCCGTCAACGCCCTACCAGGCGGACCGTCGCTGGACGGGTTGCTGAGCGGACCCGCTGCGGAGGGCACGAGCTCGCTGCTGCGCGTGCCGGACGCCATCAACGCGCATTCCAACGTGACAGCGCCATCCGGGTCTTGCCCAGATCAGATTTCAGTTTCTTGTTCTCCCGGCGCAGTTTCTCCAACTCGAGCTGCTCCGTGGTCTTCTTCGCCCGCTTCGGCGTCGCCAGGCCGGCCTCTCCGGAGCGGGCCGTCAGGACACCGGCGTCGCGGGCGCGCGTCCACTCGATGACGTGGGAGGAGTACAAGCCCTCCCGGCGGAGGATCGCGCCTTTCTCGCCGTTCGGGGCGTTCTCATACTCGGCGACGATCGCCAGCTGTACTCCGGGCTGAACACCCGCCGCGATGGCCGTGCGGCAGGATCAGGCTGCGCAGCCGGCTGGCCGGGCCTGTCGGATGAAGGGGACACGTCTACCAGGATCTCCGATCCCGCCCTCGCGTGGCACCCGGCACTCACACCAGGTGTCTCATCTCATCCTGACAAAGAGGGGAGCGCCCAAAAGACTCGAGGGCCCGCACCGGGCGGAACACATCAGCGTCCACTGTGGAGGTCATCCGGTGTAGAGGACGGCTAGCATTGCTTCCACCGCGATGATGGGCTTTACGTTCTGCGTCAGGGCTTCGCGGCACTCCAGGACCGCGTCGAGGCGGCGCAGCGCCGACTCCGACGTCCACTCCGCCGCCGCCTTCGCCACTGAACGCTCGAAGTCCGGGTGGTTCAGCGGGGCAGTCGAGCCCGCGCGGGTCACCAGCACGTCCCGGTAGAAACCCGCCAGGTCGACCAGCGCCAGGTCCAGCGCGTCTCGCTGGGAGCGCGTGGCGCGCGACTTCTGGCGCTTCTCCAGCTCCTTCAGCGCCGCATTCGCGCCGCGGGTGGCCGCCGCCGTGCCCTTGCCCGTGCCGCCCGCGCCCATCGCGGTCTTCAGCTCTTCCTTCTCGGCCTCGTTGCGGTCCTCGTTCGCGGTGACCGCTTCCGTCTCGGCCAGCTTCACCAGCCCGGTCGCCGCCGTGAACACGTCCGAGAACCGGCGCAGCCCCAGCGGAATGCGCAACACCGACTCACGCCGCTCCCGCACCTCCTCGTCGGTCGCCAACCGCCGCGCCCGCCCGATGTGGCCGCCGCACACCGAAGCCGCCCACAGCGCGAGCTCCGCGTTCACGCCATCGCGCTCGTGCAGCACCTCGGCGATCGCCCCGGACAATGGCGTGCGCAACTGCACGACGCGGCACCGGGAGCGGATCGTGATGGACACGTCCTCCGGGTGGTCCGACGGCGCGCACAGCAGGAACACGGTCCTCGGCGGCGGCTCCTCGACGGCCTTGAGCAGCGCATTCGCCGCTCCTTCCGTAAGCCGGTCGGAGTCTTCGATCAACACGATGCGCCACTGGCCGGTGGTCGGCCGCCGCGCCGCGGCCTGCACGAGCGACCGCATCTCCGCGACCGAAATCGACAGGCCTTCCGGCGCCACCAGCCGCACGTCCGCGTGGGTGCCGTGCAGCACCGTCCGGCACGCCGAGCAGTGCCCGCAGCCCGGCTGCTCGGGGTGCGAGCACTGCAGAGCCGCAGCGAAGGCCCGGGCTGCGGTCGAGCGGCCTGATCCGGGCGGCCCGGTGAACAGCCACGCATGCGTCATCGACCCCGGCGGGACCGGCTCGCCCCGCGCCTGGAGGTGGGCGGCGCACGCTGCGGCGAACAGCGTCCGCACCGTGTCGGGCTGTCCGACGACCTCCGCCCACACGCCGGTCTTCGGCTGCTCCGGAGCGTCGGTCTGCATCACGTCGCCTCCAGTACTTCACGGACACCCAGACTGTACTGGGCGACACCGACCAGCCTCGCCGCCAGTTTGCCAACGGGGCCGTGAGTCCTTTGGGCTGCGACGGCAAACCAAAAGGGCTCACGGCCCCGAAATCAGCTCAACGGCGGGATCACACCGACTTCGAAGAGGAACTCGACCGCTTCTTGGCCGCCGTGGTCTTCGTCGCCGTGGTCTTGGCCGCCGTGCTCTTCGTCGCCGTGCTCTTCTTGGCCGGCGCCTTCTTCTTCGCCGGGGCCTTGGCGCGCCGCTCCGCGAGCAGCTCCACCGCGCGCTCCATCGTCAACGACTCGACGTCATCACCCTTGCGCAGCGACGCGTTGGTCTCGCCATCCGTGACGTACGGGCCGAACCGGCCGTCCTTGATCACCAGCGGCTTGCCTGTGTCCGGCGCCTCGCCGAGCTCCCGCAACGGCGCCGCGGCCGCCCGCCGCCCCCGCTGCTTCGGCTGCTCGTAGATCTTGAGCGCCTCCTCCAGCGTGATCGAGAAGAGCTGGTCCTCGGTCTCCAGCGAGCGCGAGTCCGTTCCCTTCTTCAGGTACGGACCGTAGCGGCCGTTCTGCGCCGTGATCTCGTTGCCGGACTCCGGGTCCTTGCCCACCACGCGCGGCAACGACAGCAACTTCAGCGCTTCGTCGAGCGTCACGGCGCCCAGTGACATGTGCTTGAACAGGCTGCCGGTGCGCGGCTTGCCCTTGCTGCCCTCGGGCAGGATCTCGGTGACGTACGGCCCGAACCGGCCTTCCTTCGCGACAACCTCGTTCCCCGACTCCGGGTCGGTGCCGAGGCTGCGGCCCTCCATCGGGGTAGCGAACAGCTTCTCCGCGATCTCCACGGTGAGCTCGTCCGGCGGCAGGTCGTCCGGCAGGTTCGCGCGCTGCGACGAGCCGTCGCCCAACATCCGCTCCAGGTAGGGGCCGTAGCGGCCGACTCGCACGTAGACGGTGCGGTCCTCGTCGTCGTTGAACATCGGGATGGAGTTGATCTCCCGCGGATCGATCTCCTCGACCCCGGAACCGACCAGCTTCTTCAGCCCGCCGGCCCGGCCGATCGAGTCCTCCGGGCCGATGTCGCCGCCGAAGTAGAACCCGGACAGCCACCGGGTGCGCTGCTGGCGCCCCTCGGCGATGCGGTCCAGTTCGTCCTCCAGCGCGGCCGTGAAGTCATAGTCCACCAGCCGGCCGAAGTGCTTCTCCAGCAGGCCGACCACGGCGAAGGCGATCCACGACGGAACCAGGGCGGAGCCCTTCTTCCACACGTAGCCGCGCTCCTGCACGGTGCTGATGATCGACGCGTAGGTCGACGGGCGGCCGATGCCCAGTTCTTCCAGCGTCTTGACCAGGCTGGCTTCGGTAAAGCGCGGCGGTGGGTTGGTGGTGTGGCCGTCCGGCGACAGCTCCGGCGCGCTGATCGACTGGTCTTGCACCAGCTGCGGCAGCCTCGACTCGGCATCGTCGGCGACCCCACCGGCCTCCGAGTCGACCGCCTCGACGTAGGCCTTCAGGAATCCGGCGAAGGTGATCGTGCGGCCGGACGCGGCGAAGGTGCACTCCTCGCCGCTGGAGGCGGTGCCGGTGATACGCACCGACAGCGTGGTGCCCTTCGCGTCGGCCATCTGGGAAGCGATGGTCCGCTGCCAGATCAGCTCGTAGAGCTTGTAGCCGTCGACGTCGTTGCGGAGCTCGGCCGCCACCTCGCCCGGGGTGCGGAAGCTCTCGCCCGCCGGGCGGATCGCCTCGTGCGCTTCCTGGGCGTTTTTGACCTTGCGGTTGTACTGCCGCGGCTGCGGCGACAGGTACCGCTGGCCGTACAGGTCGCGAGCCTGGTTGCGCGCCGCCGTGATCGCCGTCTCGGACAGCGTCGTCGAGTCGGTGCGCATGTACGTGATGTAACCGTTCTCGTACAACCGCTGTGCCGTGCGCATCGTCCGGTCGGCCGAGAAACGCAGCTTGCGGCTGGCTTCCTGCTGCAGCGTGGAGGTCATAAACGGCGCGTACGGCTTCCGCGTGTACGGCTTCTCCTCGACGCTGGACACGTGCAGCTGCGCGCCGGTGAGCGCGGCGGCGAGGCTGCGGGCCTCCTGCTCGGTCAGCACCCGCGTGTCGGCGTTCTTGAGTCGCCCGTCCGGGCCGAAGTCGCGGCCGGTGGCCAACTTCGCGCCGTCCACGTTCACCAGGCGCGCGCCGAAGCGGCGCGGCGAGGCGTCCGGACCGGCATCCATCGTCGCGGAGATGTCCCAGTACGCGGCCGGGACGAACCTGATCCGCTCGCGCTCCCGCTCGACCACGATCCGGGTCGCCACCGACTGCACGCGGCCCGCCGACAGCTTCGGCATGACCTTCTTCCACAGCACCGGGCTGACCTCGTAGCCGTACAGCCGGTCCAGGATGCGGCGGGTCTCCTGCGCGTCCACCAGGTCGTGGTCCAGGTCGCGCGGGTTGGCGGCGGCCGCCTGGATCGCCGACTCGGTGATCTCGTGGAACACCATCCGGCGAACCGGCACCTTGGGCTTCAGCGTCTCCAGCAGGTGCCAGGCGATCGCCTCGCCCTCGCGGTCACCGTCCGTCGCGAGGTAAAGCTCGTCGACCTGTTTGAGCGCGTCCTTCAGCTCGGTGACCGTTGACTTCTTGTCCGAGCTCACCAGGTACAGCGGTTCGAAGTCGTTGTCGACGTCGACGCCCAGCCGGGCCCACGCCTGCCCCTTGTATTTCTCGGGCACGTCCTTGGCGTTCTTCGGCAGGTCCCGGATGTGCCCGCGAGAAGACTCGACGATGAAGTTCGAGCCCAGGTAGGAGGCGATCTTCTTGGCCTTCGCAGGTGACTCGACGATCACCAAGCGCCGACTCGCGGAGCCAGCCCCGTTAGGGGACCCCGAAGCCCGGCCGGCCCCGCCGGCCTTCTTCGTCCGTGTCGACCCAGCCACGCTTACCTGCTCTCTTCTTCCGGAGGCTTCCGTTGCATCCGGTGCTACCCGACAAGTTCCTCAGTGTGCCCGTTGTGCGCTAGTTCGCAGCGCGCCGGGAAGGCACAGGGTTGCACATAACACGCTGAGGCCCGTCAACGTCCTCTCGTACGAACGTATCGGGTGACTGCGATGTTCCATTGCGTGACCTGGCGTGATGTGCGTCAACCTGGTCAGGACACCAGGGGCCACGTTCGCTCGATCGCACCATCGGGCATTGGGCCGACGAGCTCGGCGAGGCGGGCTAACCGGCGGCGACCGGCGACGCGCAGCGCCGGGCCACCGGCACGCGGGCCGACCGGCTTGGCCGGGAGGCCGCAGCCGAGCAGCGCCGCGGCCAGCGGCGCGTGCGTGTCAGGTGCGTGCGGATCGAGCCCGAGGCAATAGCCGGTGGGCTCGGAGTAGCCCGCGGTCAGCGCCCAGATCCGGAGGGCGGCGCCGTCGAGAACGAAGTCCGGCGGGACGGATTTCACGGCGCCGCGCAGCCAGTGCGCGGCGAGGCCGGTGAGGTCCGAGCGGAATGCGGTGCGGATCAGCGGTCGGGCTTCGTCGGAACGGCCGAGCTCGGCTTCCACGCCGCGTTCGGCGCATGCGGCGACCAGGGAGTGGGCGCGCCATTCGGCGTCGACCACCACGGACAGCCGGGCCGCGGTGCCGCGGCCGAAGCCGACCGCCTGCCCGGGACCGCACAGCATGCCCGCGAGGTCGGCGACGTCTGGCTGTCGCGCCTCGGCCGAGTAGAAGGACAGCTGGTCCACGGCCGCATGCTAGAACAGAGGTTCGACCTTGGCCAGCACATCCACCCATTTGCTCAAGGGTCCACCGCAGTTTCACTTGAAACTGCGCCCCCACGAGCACCGGGCCGACAGTTTCTTTGAAACTGTCGGCAGGCTTGGGCACCGCCGGAGTGACTCGCGGATTGCGGGTTGGAGCGAACGGCCTGTTCGTCTCGCAGTTTGAGGTGAACAGGCCGTTCACGCCACCAACCAGTCCAGTGGCCGTGCTCAGTGCGGGGGCTGCTGCTGGGGCCGGGCGAAGAACTGTTTGCAATCCGGCGCCTGCTCGGCGGCGGCCTTGAGCTCCTCGTTGTGGTCCAGCTCCTCCAGCTTGTCCTGGAGGTTCAGCTGCTGGCCCTTCTGCAGCTCCTGCTGCAAGCCAGTCATGCCCTCCTGGAACCGCTGTTCGTTGGTCGGGTCGATCTGCTTCGCCTTGTCGCCCGCCCCCTGCAGTAGATCGCGGACCTGCGTGAATCCCTGCTGGAAACCCTCGTTGACCTGGTCCGCGCCCGCGATCGGCGACGGGCCCAGGCTCTTCAGACCTCGGATGGTGCCATCGGCGGAACCCACCGCCGAGTCGATTCGTTCGATCACCGTTTTCTTGAGCGTGGCCGTGTTCGTCTTGTCCACGGGCGGAAGCTGCTTCTGGGAAGCGGAGAAGCCGCCCACCAGACCGCACATCCGACCCACCCACGCAACCCCCTCAGGACTCGGGGCGGCGGCGTTCGGGGGCGGCGCCGGGGCCGGCACCGGGGCGGGTCCTGCCGTGCACCCGGCGAGCGCCAGCGGGACGGCCGCCAGCACCGCGATGGACGTCGAACGGATCTTCATGCGCACTCCTCGCGATGTTCGGAGTTGCCTTCGGCGTACCGCCCGACTCTGCCCCACCAACCGCCGCACGCCGGAAGCCGGGGTCGGCTACCCGCCGAAACCCCAGCACACGAAAAAGGGCGCCGCCCCCGGCGTGAACTGCTCCCCGGCGAGGACAGCGCCCTTCTCGATCGGCGCGGCGTCAGGGCGCGCCGTTGACCGCCTTGTCGTCGGACGGGGATGACTCCGCGATCGCCGTGGAGCGGCGCTTGGAGATCACGACCGCGGTGATGATCACCGCGACCGCGACGACCGCGATGACGTGCCCGACCACCGGGTTCGCGTCCGTGCCCACGGTGAAGGTCACCACCGCCGGCGCGATCAGCACCGACACCAGGTTCATCACCTTCAGCAGGGGGTTGATCGCCGGGCCGGCGGTGTCCTTGAACGGGTCGCCGACGGTGTCGCCGATAACCGTCGCGGAGTGGGCCTCGGAGCCCTTGCCGCCGTGGTAGCCGTCCTCGACCAGCTTCTTCGAGTTGTCCCAGGCACCACCGGAGTTGGCCAGGAAGATGGCCATCAGGGTGCCGGTGGCGATGGCACCGGCGAGGTAGCCCGCCAGCGGGCCGACACCCAGGCCGAAGCCGACCGCGATCGGCGCCAGCACCGCGAGCAGACCTGGGGTGGCCAGCTCGCGCAGTGAGTCGCGGGTGCAGATGTCGACGACCCTGCCGTACTCGGGGCGTTCCGAGCCGTCCATGATCCCGGGCTTGTCCCGGAACTGCCGCCGCACCTCGTAGACCACGGCCCCGGCCGCGCGGGACACCGCGTTGATCGCCAGGCCCGAGAACAGGAACACCACGGACGCCCCGATGATCACGCCCACCAGCACGTCCGGCGCGTAGACGAAGAACTTGGAGGCGTCGAGGTGGCCGGCTACCTCGGCCAGCGCAACGCCGATCGCATCCGTGTAGGACCCGAACAGCGCGGTCGCGGCCAGCACCGCCGTCGCGATCGCGATGCCCTTGGTGATCGCCTTGGTGGTGTTGCCGACGGCGTCGAGCTCGGTGAGGATCTTCGCACCCTCGCCTTCGACGTCGCCGGACATCTCAGCGATGCCCTGGGCGTTGTCGCTGACCGGACCGAAGGTGTCCATCGCGACGATCACGCCGACGGTGGTCAGCAGACCACAGCCGGCCAGCGCGACGGCGAACAGCGCCACGGGCAGCGAACCGGACAGCAGGAACGCGCCGAACACCGCCGCACCGATGATCAGCGCGGTGTACACGGCGGACTCGAAACCCACCGACAAGCCGGAGAGGATCACGGTGGCCGCGCCGGTCAGCGACGACTTGCCGACGTCGCGCACCGGCCGGTGCTCGGTGGCGGTGAAGTAGCCGGTGAGCTTGAGGATGACCACCGCGAGCAGGATGCCGATGATCACTGCGACCAGCGCGATCAGCGCTGGGCTTCCGTGGGTGGCACGGATCGTCTCAGAGACGCCGGTGAGCTCGGCGAACGTGCTAGGCAGGTACAGCATCGCGGCGATAGCGCAGAGCACCGCCGAGATGCCGGCCGAGATGTAGAACGACCGGTTGATCGCGGTCAGTGCGCTCTCGCCGGCGCGGGCCTTGGTGATGTAGACGCCGATCACCGCCGTGATCACGCCAAGAGCGGGCACGATCAGCGGGAACAGCAGGCCGTGCAGGCCGAACGCGGCGGTGCCCAGGATCAGCGAGGCGACCAGGGTGACCGCGTAGGACTCGAACAGGTCGGCCGCCATGCCGGCGCAGTCGCCGACGTTGTCGCCGACGTTGTCGGCGATCGTGGCGGCGTTGCGCGGGTCATCTTCCGGGATGTTCTGCTCGACCTTTCCGACCAGGTCGGCACCCACGTCGGCGGCCTTAGTGAAGATGCCGCCGCCGACTCGCATGAACATCGCCAGCAGGGCGGCGCCGAAGCCGAAGCCCTCCAGCACGCGCGGGGCACCGCCGGCGTAGACCAGCACCACCAGCGCGGCGCCGAACAAGCCGAGGCCGACGGTGATCATGCCGACCACGCCTCCGGTGCGGAACGCGACCCGCATCGCCTTCTCGCGCCCCTCACCCGCCTCGCGGGCTGCCGCCGCGACGCGGACGTTCGCGCGGGTGGACAGCCACATGCCGAGGTAGCCGATGGTGGCCGAGAAAGCGGCGCCGAACAGGAAGAAGATCGATCGGCCGATCATCTCGCCGGTGCTCTCCGCGGGCAGCGCGAACAGCACCAGGAACACGATCACCGCGAAGATCGCCAGCGTGCGGAACTGCCGGTTCAGGTAGGCCGACGCGCCTTCCTGCACGCCCTTGGCGATGTCCTGCATCTTGGCCGTGCCTTGGCCGGCGGACAGCACCTCCTTGATCAGGACGTAGCCGAAGGCCAGGGCGGCCAGGGCGATCACCATGACCACGCCGACGACGACGTAGTCGGTGCCGCCGAGCTCGATACCGGTGGCTTGCTGGGCGAGGTCCATCCGGGTATGCGAGCTCGGTGGTGCAGCGCCCTGGGCCCAGCCTTGCTGGACCGGGGTGAGCAGGGACATCCGTCCTCCTGGGTTGTGCTCGGTTCAGCACCGGAGCCCGGAACGCTCGACCGGGCTTCGATGCGCGGTAGGCGGCCCCGCCCGGTACGGCCGGTGATCGGTAGCTGGCCGTCCGTGGCGACGTCGTGGCCCGGGAGTCTATTCAGGCCACGAGTGGCTTACCTCACGGTGTGATACGCAACTCGTCTCGACATGGGGTTCTGTTACGGAATAATCGATTCAGATGAGTACTTGATCACCCAACTGGGCAAAGCTCGGCTTGGCCCGAACGAGTGAGGTGAGGTAAGGGGCACGACTCCGACGGTCCACTGTGTCGCCGCCGGCGCCAGTACTGCGGCCTGGAATCGCACCAAGAACCATCCGATCGAGCGATACCGACACGGATGCGAGAACCGGGAACGCGTGCGCGGGACGTGGTCCGCACTGTGCAAGGCTCGGTTCTGTGCGCGCAGCGGACCAGGACAAGGGGCGACGGTTGCTCGACCGCGCCATAGCCGGCATACCGGCCGACGAAACACCGGTGCGCCACGTCGAGCACCAGACGGCCCGCCCGGCACGGACCGCCGGCTGGCCGAAGTGGGCCCCGCCGCGGCTGGTGGACGCGCTTCGTGACCGCGGTGCGCGGGAGCTGTGGATGCACCAGGTCGAAGGAGCCGAAGCGGTCTGGGCGGGCGAGAATGTGGTGGTCGCGACCGGCACCGCCTCCGGCAAGTCGCTGGTATACCAGCTTCCGGTGCTGTCCAAGTTGCTCGACGACAACCGGGCGACCGCGCTCTACCTCGCCCCCACGAAAGCGCTCGGCGCCGACCAGCTGCGCACGATCGACGAGCTCGGCTTGCGGGAGGTCCGGGCGGCGAGCTACGACGGCGACACCCCACAGGTGGAGCGAGACTGGGTGCGCGCGCACGGTCGGTGGATCTTCACCAACCCGGACATGCTGCATTACGGCGTGCTGCCCGGTCACAGCCGGTGGGCGCGGTTCTTCCGGCGGCTCAGCCACATCGTGGTCGACGAGTGCCACACCTACCGCGGCGTGTTCGGCTCGCACGTCGCGCTGCTGCTGCGCCGCCTGCGCCGAGTCGCGCAGCACTACGGCGCGGATCCGGTCTTCGTGCTCGCCTCGGCGACCGTGTCCGATCCAGCATCGCTGGCCGCGCGCCTGACCGGTGTCTCCTGCCGCGCCGTGACCGATGACGGATCACCGCGCGGGGCCCGGACGATCGCGTTCTGGGAACCGCCGCTGCTCGACGAGATCATCGGCGAGAACGGCGCCCCGGTGCGCCGGGCGGCAGGCACCGAGGCGGCGCGCATCATGACCGAGCTGGTAATCGAGGACGCCCGGACGTTGGCGTTCATCCGGTCCCGGCGCGGGGTGGAGCTGGCTGCGCTGTCCGCGCAGCGTGCACTGTCCGATGTGGACGAATCGTTGGCCCAGAAGGTCGCCGCCTACCGCGGCGGGTACCTGCCCGAGGACCGCCGCGAGCTGGAGCGCTGCCTGCTGTCCGGCGAGCTCCGCGCGGTGGCCACGACCAACGCACTGGAGCTCGGCGTCGACATCTCCGGCCTCGACGCCGTCGTGGTCGCCGGATATCCCGGCACCCTCGCGTCCTTCTGGCAGCAGGCCGGACGAGCCGGGCGGGACGGCGAGGGTGCCTTGGTGGTCTTCGTCGCGCGGGACGATCCGCTGGACACCTACCTGGTTCACCACCCGCCCGCCATGCTCGACCGGCCGGTCGAGGCGACAGTGCTCGACCCGACCAACCCGTACGTGCTCGAACCGCACCTGGCCTGCGCCGCCGCCGAGCTGCCGCTCGACGAGGGCTCCTTCGGCGTCTTCGGCGGCGATCCCGCCCGCCGGGCCGTGGAAGCGCTCACCGCGGGCGGGGTGCTGCGCAAGCGCCCGCACGGCTGGTTCTGGACCTCCCGCGAGCGTCCACATCGGAATGTCGAACTGCGGGGCGCCGGTGGGCACCCGATCGCCGTCGTGGAGGGCGAATCCGGGCGGATGCTCGGCACCGTGGACCCCGACTCGGCCTGCGGGACTGTGCACCCCGGCGCGGTGTACCTGCACCGCGGCGAGTCCTTCGTGGTGGATGAGCTGGACATGGAGACCGGAATCGCCCTGGTGCACCAGGAGAGCCCGGATTGGACGACCTCACCGCGCAACGTTGTGGATATCTCGGTGCTGCGGACGATCGAGCGGCACGACACCGGACGCGGCGTCGCGGTCTGCCTCGGCGAGGTGGAAGTCACCTCTCAGGTCGTCGGCTACCTGCGGAAACGGCCCTCCGGCGAGGTACTGGACCAGGTTCCGCTAGACCTTCCCGCACAGACCCTGCTGACCCGGGCGGTCTGGTACACGGTCGGCGACGAGCTGTTGATGGGCAGCGCGCCGGGGGGCGCCGGGCTGGATCCGGCGCTCGTCCCCGGCGCGCTGCATGCCGCCGAGCACGCGGCGATCGGTCTGCTACCGCTGTTCGCGACCTGCGATCGATGGGACATCGGCGGGGTTTCCACCGCGTTGCATGCCGACACCGGGGAGGCAACGGTGTTCGTGCACGACGGTCATCCGGGAGGGGCCGGATTCGCCGATCGCGGTTATGCCGCATTGGTCCCATGGTTGGCCGCGACGCGGGAAGCGATCGCTTCCTGCGACTGCCCGGCTGGGTGCCCGTCCTGCGTCCAGTCGCCGAAGTGCGGGAATGGCAACGAACCGCTGGACAAGGCGGGGGCGGTGGCTGTTCTCGACGCGGTGTCGACCGCGCTCGGGAGAAGCGCCGCTGGATCGGCTGGGCTCCCCGGCGACCGTCCACAGGAGAGCTGAGCACGAAGGGCTGGTGCGTGCTCGAAGGAGGCGTGTCCGGTCGTACCGGGGAGCCCTGGGCGCGGATGCCGATCCGTTCGACGCCTGCGCGGTCGGCAGGTGGTCAGGTCACCTGCCCGCTGCGAGGAGTTCCGCCACGTTCTCCGGATTGCTGTTGTCAAGGAGTTCAAGACCCGTGCAGAACACGTCCTGCACGAAGTCGGAGCCGGGCAGCTGCCAGGCGCACACCTCGGGCTTGACCCGCCAGTGCACCGCACCGCCCGGGTAGGCCGTCGGGGGCATGGGCACCCAACTTCCGTTGCCGTGCAAGCGGATTTCATCTTGCTCGGCCAGTTCGGGGTAGAGGTCGCCGCCGCTGGCCATCAGGAAGTACCAGCGGCCGTTCGGGGTGGCGACGATCGGCACGGGGAAGCCGAGTGCGCGCAGCACCGAAGCGGCCCGGCGTCCGAGGTCCGCGTCGACCTCGATGGCGTCGACCATGGTGCCGGTGGCGATCAGCAGGCCGTAGGGCCGCTCCGACCACCAGGACGTGACCTCGTCGGGGTTGGTGCCGAGCCGGTCCGGCCAGTCGCGGTAGACCGGCTGCAGGCCGTTCTCCTGCCGTCCGCGACGGCCGATCCAGACATCTTCTTCGGGATAAGTTCCGGGCAGCACCGGCCAACCGCGTGAGGCGAATCCGATTGCCTGCACGCGAAGTTCGATCCGACTGCTGGTCAACCCGGCTGGGTGGGCCGGGATGCCGCGGAAGGCGTTGGGCCACCTGTCCGCCGACCGTTGCATTTGCTCCGCCTCCTCGTTCCACAGTGGGCGCCGGACCTGCGGCTCGGGGTCGCCTCCGGAATCACCTTCGGCAGCCGCCTGGTCCTCGACCTCGTCGTCGTGAACCTTGGGTCTTGCGCTCACACAACTAATCAACGTCATCCGACCCCGCCGAGTACACCCCCAGTCGACGACCGGTAGCTCAGCCGCGACGAACGCTCCCGGCCGAACACGAGCACCGATCGATCATCCTGGTGAGCGACACCGGAACGACTGCTCGCGACGGTGCTTTCGGAGCCGCTCGACCGTTCGTCGACCGCTCATCGCAGCCGGGCCGATCAGTTGTCGTTCGGCCCGGCACGGGCCCGTGCGCTGGCTTTCCGCCCGCCCGGGACGAACGCGGGAAGATTGGCTCGCACTGCCACGAGGGCATCCCATCCGTCCATCGTGCATTCCGATATCTCGACCCGCATCCCGCTCGCGACCTTGTTCGCCCGCTCGCATGCGAGCTGCTGCCCGTGCGGCGCGTACGCCGCCGCGGCCAGAGCCGCGAGGTCCGCCGCCCCTTCGGCCCGGTGACGGGCGATGGTGACCGCGCCCAGCTGCAGGACGAACCACAGCAGGGCGAGCAAGGCCATCGAGAGCACAACCGAAAGCACGGTTGCCGTGCCCCGATCGCCGTTCATCGCGCCACCAGCCCTTCGACCCCCGGTTCCAGCACCGCCACCGCGCGTGCGCGCAGCGACTGGCCGGGCAGGAATCCGCCGGGCAGCGGCGCGCTCACGTCGGTGCTGACCTGATCGCCCTCGACCAGCACCGACAGCGACGCACCCGCCGGGGCGATGCGGCCGACCGCCTCGTCCGCGCGGGGCCGGTCGCCGCGTGCCACCAACCGCGCTGCCTCGACCGCCGCGTCGGTGCATCGGAGATAGCCGATCAGCGCGCCGGCTCCGGTCAAGATCAACACGAACACCGCGATCACCGAGCAGATGCCCAGCGCCGCCTCGACCGTCACCGCCCCGGCATCGCGGCCGGTCGTTCCGGCGCCAGGCGCAGCGACCGGCGCCGGAACCACCTCCCCCATCAGACACCGCCGCCTTCCAGCCCGCGGGCGATCAGCCCAGCCAGTGCGTCCTTGATCGAATCACCGGTCACGACGCTGTAGAGCAGCGACGCGAACGCCACCGCGGCGACAGTCCCCACCGCGTATTCGGCAGTGCTCATGCCTCCGTCGCCGTGCAGCAGCGTTCGGAGCCGGCGCATTGCCGTCCACCGGTTCGTTCGGGTACTCATTTCGACTGACCCCTTCCAATACTTGTCAACAATGGATTACAAGGGCGCCGCGAGGCGGTGCATCATGCCAACCACCACGGGGAGCACCCCGAGGCACAGGAACGCGGGCAGGAAGCACAAGCCCAGCGGTGCCGAGACCCACACCGTTGCTCGCTGGGCGCGCGCTTGGGCCTGCTCGGCAACCGTGGCTCGCGCGCGGCTTGCGATCTCGCCAGCAACGTCCGCCAGCGCGCTGCCGGTCCGGGCGGTTCGCCGGGCCGCACGTGCGAGCTCCGTTGTGTCCGGGTTCCGCAAGGCCGGTTCCCAGCCGGTTGCGGCGTCCGAACCCAGCGCGAGGTGATCGGCGACCTCGCGCAGCGTTCGGCACGCCGAACCGGTGAGCTCGTCGGCCACGGCCCGCACGATCACCGGCACCGGCAGCCCGGCGCGCATACCGGCGGCCAGCAGGTCCCAACCCCCGGCCAACGCCAGCGGGTCCGTTCGGTCGCGTCGCCGGTCAGCCGCCGCGGACCATCGACGCACGGCGAAGGCGGCGGCCAGGCCGATCAAGATCCCGCCGACCGGACCCACCACCTGCACCGCACCGGCCCCGACCGCAAGCGGAAGCATCCAGGCCACAATGGACGGTGCGCTCCGGCTCCGCCCCGGCGATCGCGGGCCAAGCGCCCGCAGCCGCACCCGCGCCGAACTCGCCGGGACGAGCAGCAGTGCCACCGCCGCGAGCAGCAGCTCGATCACGGCTGCACCACCGCCCTAGTCAGGCGCAACGTCCAGCCGACCCCGGCGCACAGCAAGGCCACCCCGACCAGCAGGAGCAGTTGCCCGAGCAATCCGCCGGTTAGCACGGTGATCGGTCCTGCCCCGACCGCCTCGCCGAACAGCAGCCCGAACAGCGGCAGCCCGGCAAGCACAGCAGCCGTCGACCGCGGCCCAGCCATCTTCGCTTCGACATCGCGGCGGAACGCCGCGCGCCGTTCGACATCGCTGCGCACCGCATCGAGCAAGTCGGCCAATGCGACGCCGTGCCGCTCCGCGAGCGCCCAGGCCCTCGCCATCCGACCCAGTGGCTCACGCAGTTCGGCGGCCCCGTCGTGCGCTTCGAGAACCGTCGCGACGTCCCCGCCGAGCCGAACCGTGGCGGCCATGTCCTGGAAGACCTGACCAACCGCCGGGCCCGACTCCGCCGCCGCTCCCTCGGCCGCGGCGGCCGGGTGGGCACCCGCGCGCAGCTG
Organism: Saccharopolyspora sp. NPDC000995; assembly: GCF_053599315.1. Taxonomy (NCBI): domain Bacteria; kingdom Bacillati; phylum Actinomycetota; class Actinomycetes; order Pseudonocardiales; family Pseudonocardiaceae; genus Saccharopolyspora; species Saccharopolyspora sp. NPDC000995. The sequence continues at coordinate 14,214 of NZ_JBSFLZ010000010.1, read as the reverse complement.
CGCCACCAACAGCCGCAGTCCGGCGGTCAGCTCGTCGGCCTGGGTCAGCCGCTGGCGCCAATCCCGCTGCGATCGCCAGTACTTCACGCCGAGCAACGACAAGGCAATTCCCGCGCACGAACCCACGGGACCAGCGAAACTCCAGCCCGCCACTGCGATTGCCGGAATCGCGAGCAGCCGCGCAGCCCGTCGGAGTGGGAGCTCAGGAACGTGGGCCGGCCTGATTAGGAGCCGTTCGCGGGCCCGGATCTCCGGCCAACACAGGACAGCCGCGGCCAGCACGACCAACGCGTGGATCAGCACGGCAAGGCACCTCCCCTCGCCTCCAGCAGGGCCGCCAACGCATCCCTACCCGGCCCCCAACCGCTTTCGACTTGCCAGGCCGGGATCACCTCGACCAGGTCGCCGTCCCGGCGCAGCACGCCGATACCAGCAAGATGCCTGCCGCATCGGGCGCTGCGCCGAACGTGCAGCACCACCTGCACGGCCGCGGCCAGCTGGCTGTGCAGGGCGGCGCGCGGCAGTCCGCCGAGCGCTGCGAGTGCCTCCATCCGAGCCGGGACCTCTTGCGGCGAGTTGGCGTGCAGCGTGCCACCGCCCCCGTCGTGCCCGGTGTTCAGCGCGGCAAGCAACTCGCGCACCTCGCCGCCGCGCACCTCGCCGACGATGAGCCGGTCCGGCCGCATGCGCAGCGCCTGTCGGACGAGGTCCCGGACCCGGATCTCCCCCGCGCCTTCGACGTTCGCCGGTCGGGTGAGCAACCGGACCACGTGCGGATGTCGCGGGTAGAGCTCGGCGGCCTCCTCAACGGATGCGTTTTTACTCCGGGAGGACAGGCGTGACCAGCAAAGATGTAACTCTTACGAGGACTGAACCGATGCACGCAGGCGGGACCGTTGCGTACGTGGTGGAGGTTGACGGCGTGGCCGTTGGGTGGGTTGGTGATGGCCGCGAGTGGCGCGGCTGGCGGTACGGCGGACGCCGTTGGTGGGCTTGCTACCGGCTGTCCGTGGACACGGCGGCACAGTGGAGCACCGGACTCGACTACGCGGCACGGAAAGCAGCTGTGTCCGCTCTTCTCGAAAAGGTGGCCGGACAATGAGCCGTGTAGTTGGCCGTGTAAGGCTCAGCCGTCTATCCGAGGAAAGCACCTCGGTAGAGCGGCAGCGGGAAGCAATCACCAAGTGGGCCGAGATGCACGACCATGAAATCGTCGGTTGGGCTACCGATGCTCCGCTATCGGGCTCAGTGTCTCCATTTGATGCACCGGAGTTGGCCCCGTGGCTCAATGAACGACTGAACGAGTGGGATATTTTGGTTGCTTATCGCCTAGACCGAATCGCCAGGCGAGTAATCCCACTGAACAAATTGTTTGGATTAGTCCTGGACACAGGTAAAAGCCTGGTGAGTGTGTCCGAGTCGATCGACCTCGGTAACTGGGTTGGTCGCCTAGTCGCTGGTGTCATTGCTGGCGTTGCAGAGGGCGAGCTTGAGGCAATCCAAGAGCGCACCAAGAACGCATTCGAGCACAACATCACGAGCGGCAAATACCGGGGCGGTAATCCGCCGTTCGGCTATCACCCGGTCAAAATCGAGTCCGCTTGCTGGTCATGCGAACAAGAAGAGATCCCGTGCTCTCATATTGGCCAGTGGCGTTACGAGCCTGATCCGGTTATGGCTCCGCTTGCCCGTAAGATCGTTGCTCGTGTTCTCGACGGCGAGCGAGTCTCTACGATTTGCCGGGAGCTGAACGACGCCGGTACACCGACGCCTATCGATCACTTTCTTATCAGCCAGGACAAAGAGCCGAAAGGCTACACATGGAAAACCGGTAATCTCAGCCGTGAGCTACGCCAGGAAACCCTACTTGGCTACGCGATGCGCTCTGAGCCGTTGACCGACGACAACGGCCAGGCAATCAAGAAGAACGGCCGCACTCAGTACGGCCCCAAGCAGGTAATTTACAAAGAGGGTAAGCCCCTGATTCGGGCTGAGCCAATCATCAGCCCCCGGGACTTTCAGCGGCTCCAAAAGGAGCTGGACGCTAGGAAGACCAACGGCTCAAGCCCTGAGCCGTCTAACTCGCTCATGCTCCGGGTGATCTACTGTGGCGTGTGCGGCCTGCCGATGTATCACTTTAAAGGCCGCACGGCGAAGTATTACCGATGCTCTGGTCAGATTTACAAAAAGCCGTGCGGCAACAAGTCCGCACGGGTAGAGACTGCCGATTCCCTGCTCACTGAGAGCCTGCTCTCTCTGGTCGGACACAAAGAGCACAAGATTCCTGTTTACGACCCTGGCGAAGACGCCACGCAGGAACTAGCCGATATCGATGCCAAACTAGGTTCGCTCGCAGCGTCGGTTACTCGGTTCCCTCCCGGCCCTGCGCTAGACGCATTGCTTACCGAGGTTGACGCACTCACGACCCGCAGGAACGAACTAGCGGCTAAGCCCTACCGGCCCGCCGGATACATTCTCCAGCCGACCGGAAAGCTATTCCGGGACCATTGGAAAGAACTCAACCAGAAAGACCGGAACTCCTTCCTTCGGGATTCCAAGGTCCGAGTTACGCTGACCAACACCGATGGTGTTCCAAACTTCGGACTCGACTTCACCCACCTGGACCGGCTGCTTTCGAAGATCGACCCGGGGCTGTCCGTTGAGGAATTCCTACAGGAAACGAGCGCTGAGTAAGCAGCCAACAGAGCCACACTAGGTATCACCCTGGACTAGAACCACCCCGGACACAAGAAAGCCCCTGAGAATCCACCTCAGGGGCTTCTGTGTATCTCGATTCAGCTCTTGCCTAGTAGTGCGGCAGCTTTCTCCGTGAGCTGGCCACCTGCCTTGCCTGGAATCACTGTCAGAAACTCCCGTTTGCGAGCTGCTTTAAGGTGGGCCTTCACCGTGTCCAGCTTCTTTCCGGTCGCGTCGGCAAGCTTGGCAGTGATCCCCTTCTCGCCCGCACGCACCATGCCGACGTACACGCTCGCCAGGTACGCGAGGTACTGATCGGTCACACCTTCAGAAACCAGCTCGCGCAGCCGTTCGCGGAAGTACTCATCTAGCACCGTTCCCGGTGATTCGCGACGCCACTGGTCAATGGCTTCCTGGAAGTTGATCTGCCGCAGGACTGTCGAGGACAGACCCCCCGCGATCTCCCAGGGGTCCGCGTCATCGCCCGGCTCGATCGACAGGTACACGGGTCCACCCTGGTCGGCATCCTCGGACCACTCCATGAACACCTGCCACGGCCCTATGCGCAGATCAGCAGTCTTTTCACGGCTCATGACCACGATGGTACTCGATGCGTCCACCCTGGTGGACGCACCCGGTTTGACAACCGGGGTATGACCGACGTAGTGTCCCTCTCGTCGGCTACGGGTCCGATCCCCCGGCCGGAAGACAAGGCCTAAGCGACCACGCGAGACCAGAGAACCACCGACAACAGTCGGCAGGCTCAGGCGACAGAAGTGGTGAGCAGACGGCTACCGAATAGCAGGGCACGGCGGGAGACGGCATCGCAATTGCCACTGTGCCCAGGGAGCAACGGAATCCCGAACAAGCACATTCCCCTTGCACGTTGGTCAACACCGCAGCCCGTTAACAGCGGCAATAACCGGTGCCCAGCGTTGTACGCCAGGCGAAAGCCCATCACGCCGGAGCAAGGGAAGCCCAATCAATCAGTCAACGAACCGCAGGGGAGAAAATGGAATTCACTGAACTCGAAATGAACGTTATCAGCCTGATTGAGCTTGCTCCGTATGAAGCGTTGCGGTGTATCGACTTCTATGCATGGAGTTTCGGCGGCGATTATTTCGCCGTGTACGACACCACGAGCCGTGATTACTACGTGGAGAGCCGCAGGGGAAATGTCATCACCACGGGAATCCAAAAATTCGGTGATGCTGTCAGCCTCGCTATGGCTATTGCTGCATCTGAGTGAGTCAGGTCGGGCTGGAGAAATCCGGCCTGCGGCTTGCCCACTCAGGGCAACCAAACAACCGAGGAGAGAACAAATGAAGACCATCGAACAGCTTACGGCAGAATATGCCGAAACCGGGATCATTTTATGTGAACCAAAGCCTTACTTTGTTGAGTGCCAGATCGTCACGGGGGAACCAGAAGGTTGGATCTTCGAAGCCAACGTTAGCGTGCTGATCAAAGAGAGTACGGAACAGTACCGGAGCTATGTTGCTCCATATCTGGACCTGTTTTGCACCACGGTTATCGACTCTGAGACGCGGAAAGACAAAACGATGGCGTTCGGTAGGGCAACGCTGACGCGATACCGGATGCACGAGGAATGCCCCGGGGAACGGGTTGAACACCGCTGTATCAGCAAAATCACTGAGTAAGTCATTCCTGATCAAGTCAAGGCAGCGAACGACAAAGAGAGCGGACCCGGTAGAGAGTAGCTACCGGGTCCGCCCGTTTATTCTAACAGAGAGGACGAGAATTGAGCACCGATATTGATCCGTTCGAGGATCCATATGCCCCACCAGAAATAGTCGTAGGCAAGCCGATCACTGGCAACGGGATAGCTGCCATTCGGCAGTGGGTGACCAAGGTTGAACGCCACTTTGGCGGGCAGGGATTAGCCACGTGTCACTACGCGGCATTGCTGGGCTACTGGGCCAACCTGGGAACATTCCGGGTAGAGATCACTGACCGGAAGCTAGCCGATGCGGCAGACATTCACCGGGACAGGCTCACCGGCCACGCACAACGGCTTGTAGCTGCCGGGTTTCTGGTGAAGTGGCCGAAGAGGGCACGTGAGAAAGGCACACAGTACGTGTTGTCTCTGCCGCAGACAGTGACGCTGTAGATGTCGAAAATGGCAGGGATTTACTGTCCACCCCTCGCAGAATATCCAGGCCATTTTAAACACAAGGTGGCCTGCATATCCCGGCCACCTTTACACTCAAGTGGCCTGTAAATCCCGGCCAATCCCTTATTGTAGCCCTATCGGAGCGGCCAAGGTAGCCATCGGAGATGATAGGTCGGCCCGTGTAGCGGCCGACCGTTGGTTACAGGCCGGTAGTCCCGGCCCTAACTAGTTAATAATCAGAGGCGGGCATTCCCCTTTACCCCTGCCCGCCGATCAGAGTTAAGTAAATGAAGACCAGGCCAGACTTCGGGCTGGCCTGGTTTCTCTATGTCTGAATAGGCCGGGACAATCCGGCCTTGTTAGGAAAATATTATGATTGATAACTTTGAGGTATTCAGCCGGTGGTCTCGTGAGACCCCGGCATGGAATGGTTATGTAGTCGGCACCTGTCCTAGGTGCCTTAGAGCCCACCGGTTTGATAACCCGGTGTCCGGTGGGCCTAACTACCCGGTTCGGGGTTGCGCGGACGCCCGAACCGAAGGTTGTTACCTGGTAGCTCGAAGCGAGCCTATGAGTGAGCTTCGCAGGCCGCTACGGTCGGCCGATGATCCAGCGGACCCTCATACGCCTTGGGTCCGTGTCTCACCTGTGCGAGATCACCCGCCGTTCTGAGGCTCTGGCCCCCGCCCGGGGGGGTGCCCTATCGTCCCTAAAGGCTGTCTACGGCCGTTTCAGGGGCATTTAGAGGGTACTCATCTTGTCGTGTTCTCGACGGCTAGCACGGTTCCTGACCACACTTAAGCCTTGGGGTCAAAGTTACTCCATCCGAGTGAACTATGACACACCTGCGGCCCGTGGCGCAGGTTTGAGCATCAATCGACACCCATATATATATAGGGAGCAGGAAAGAGGAGCGAAGCTCCGATCGACTGCGACCGACACAGACTAGATAAGACCGGCCCGAAGGCCGGTCCTAGTCAGAATATTAAGGTTCAGAGCAGCCGTTAACGGCTGCGATCAGATCAAGGACTGAACTCTGGTAGAGCCCCTGTCGGGGCTTCCGAACGACTTAATTAGGTAGCCCTTCGGGCTGCATAGGATTTACATCTAGCCTCCGGCTCTTTTGGGCCGGGGTTTTTTCATGCCTTCTTATTCCACGTAATCCACTCGGTTAAGGAGTTGAATAGCATGCCGCGCCCGGATGGACCCGGCGACTCTGAGAAGATCCGGAAGGAAATCGCCATGTCTGGTCTCACTGACCGGGACATAGCTCAGCGAATGGGCTGTGTCTCAATCCAGTCGGTTAACGCTTATCGGCACGGACAGCGCAAGCCCGCTGCGGGCCGTCTAGTACGCCTCGCCCGCGCTCTACGTATCGACGTTCACGAACTTATGCGAGAGGGTGACTAACCTGTGGTAAACAATATCCTAGAAGGCATTGGGTACGCGCTTGTTATCGCGTTCCTGTACCTCGTGTGGACGCCACTAGCCCTTTTGGGCGCTGGTGTCCTACTAGTTATTTACGCCAACGTCCGACCTGAAGGCGGTAAAGCATCCGCCGCTATTGGTGCGGCCTTGTCTGCCGCTCGTAGAGCGTGGGAAGAGGAAAAGCGCAGGGTCATTAGATGACGCTCGGTGCGGATGGTCGGTAGGACCTCCGCAGTCACCCAGTCCTGGAACCTCTCGGCTCCCTCAACCTTGCTACGCATGATCAGTCGGTATAGGCCCGGCTCGTTGATGATTGAGACCTCAGCGAAGCCGGACTTGCTCGTAGGGTGTTCCATTTTGAAACCCCCTTTCTGACCAGGCAAAACATAGTCTCGCACTGCCTTGCGGCCGTCTGTGTACCCGAGCACCTGGCAGACGTCTTTAGCCGCGAACCACGGCTCACCCTCGATCGCGAGGACCCGAACCTCTGCCATGCCACGAACACCAACGGAACCACGAACACCAATGCTTGATCGGCTAACGATCACAGCACCAGCGAAATCACTAGGAGCGTAAAATGTGCAAGGTCACGATAAATGAAATCGCCGCGCAGCTTAACACCTCTGCCGGTCCGGAAGACATTATCCGCCAGGTGAAGCACCACACAGATGTAGAGATCGCGGTAACTACCGATTGGGCTGGCCGACCGGCTTTCGATGAGGAGACAGCCACGTTCGTCTACGCCACGCTAACCAAGGCGTCAGACAATCATAGTGCCCGCTGGGATGCCTACCAGAAGTATCTCCAGGAACGAAAGGTTGCTGCCCTCGCAGAGGCGCAGGAAGCTGCCCGCGAGGCTCACGAAGAAATGATGGAGGATGCGCGCCGTCGGCAGGAATCCATTGAGCGGGTTCGCGCAGAAGAGAACGCCCAGAAGGCAGCCGAGGAAGCCGCTGAACGTGCCCGCCGCGCTGGATCTCCACTCGATTTCTACGCCTTCGACCAGGACAACCGATGAACGTTATTAGCGGTATCGCGATCGTCTACAATTCGCCTACCAGGATCGCGACACCTCACGGCGAGTTCGACGAAATGATTTCGCCTGGTGCGGCCAAAGACGTGCTCGCCTCCACGGCCGCTCGTGATATCGCCGCTCTGCAAGATCATAATCCTACTCGTCTGCTTGGCCGTGTCCGCGCTGGCACGCTCAGCCTTGAGGATGGACCCCGTGGACTCCGCGCCCGGATTACCCTTCCCGACGGCCCGACGGGCAAGGACGTATTCGAGGCTGTTCAGCGTGGCGACCTGCGAGGCATGTCGTTCATGTTCACGGTCGGCAAGGATGAATGGCGCGACGGACACGGCGGTAGCCGTACGCCGTTGCGGATCATCACCAAGATTGGCCGATTGTTAGAGGTTTCAGCGGTCACGTTCCCGGCGTACCCGGACACTACGCTCTATGCCGAACGTAGTGAGCGTGATCGTATTCGTCAGCGAATGGACGATATAGAGATGGGTTTCGCGGCTCGATTGATCCGCCCGAGGTTCGGTAAGCGGATCGCACCCCCGGTTAACCTTGGTGGGTATGCGCGTTCCCAGCGCTCAACCATCAGAACTGGGTCATGATCAAGCCCTGACCTACCCCGGCTCATTCACGAGCCGGGGCAAAGGGGAGGGGGGCTTTCAATCTTCAGCCCTTTAGCCTGGTGACCCCGGCCTTTACCCACCCATATATCCCCCCGAGAATCGCACAGGTAGGGGCGTAACGCTGGAAACGTTACGGAAACGGTCTCATCTGCGATTACTCGTGCGTTGAGTCATGTAACGGCCGTAACGCCGTAACGATTTTGCCCCTGGGTTGACTGGTGTAATTGCCGGTCGGCTCAGGGGCCTTTTTGCGTTTCAGGGCCGTGTATCCCAGTCCTGTCCGGGCGACTCTTCGGATTCAAGAGAAAGCCCCTTCCTTTTCGGGAGGGGCTTTCCCGCGTACCGGGTACGCCACGTTTACTACTGGTAGAGATCAGATTTTAAGGTATGTCCCACATCCTTTCTAACGACTAGTCGGCTACGAGACGGCCGGAGGGGCGTCGGGGGGCTAGCGCCCCTACGACCGGATCAGGGGTGCCGAAGGCACTTAGGGCACTCGGTAATCCATTGGCTCGCAGGCCCTTTCAAGATGGGCGAGCCGCATAACGCGAAGAAGAAGACTCGACCGGCTAATTCAACTTTGTAAGGGTCGGGTCCTAGCCGGTGCCTCAGCGGCTGGAAAACACCCGGATACCACGGGCCGACGTGCAAGTCACCGGACACGGAAGAGAACCACATGTTCGCAACTGTGCTCATGAGGGCACTTCCGTTTTCCGAAGTTCCTCGACCAGCCTGACAAGATTGTCAGCAAGCTTGTCCAACTCGTCACGGGATATCTTGCCCTCCGGCAGGAGGAAGGCTACGTGGTCGAGATCCCAAACAGCTTGCCGGAGAACAACCGCGAGGTTAGCTGTCGGGCTCATGGGCTTTCCGATGAACTGAATATTCGAAGCGTCCGTCATAGGTACACCCGCTTACGGAGTTTCCGCATGCGCGCCCATTCCCGGTTCTTCCGGCGCTGGTCTCGCCAACGTCTCAGGAATCGCATGTTGTTCCACCCTTCCGCTCCGGGCTGTCGGCCCGGCTGCGTGCGGTTGAGACTACAACTGAGACTCAAGTTTCGACACTGTTTGAGTTGTGCTGCGTTCGGGTGAAAGTTTGAAGCTCAAACAGTGACTCTGTGTGAAACAATGCCCCTCGTGCAAACTGACGCCATGCACGAAGAAGACCCCGGACCGGTCGTTCAGCGGCTCATACTCGGCGAGCGACTACGAGCGTTGAGGCAGGCTGCCGGTATCAACCTGGACGACGCGAACGCCAAGCTCCGTTGGTATCGCGGCAAGCTGGGAAAGATCGAAAACGGCACGCTCGGAGTCAACGAGCGGGAGTTGTCAACCCTCCTTGCGCACTACGGCGTGTGCGGACCGGAGGCAGCGAAGGTGATGCGTCTCGGTGCAGAGGCACGGAGGCGGGCTGCGCCCGAGCGTGTCAACGATTGGGCAAAGCAGTACATCCCACTTGAACGGGCCGCAACAGAGATCCGCATGGTTTACGCCGAGATTCCGGTTCTGCTACAGACTCGGGAGGTCGCCAAGGCGCAACTATCACGGTCTCCTGTCGTGTTGGCCGCTGATATCGAAGACATGGCGGCGGCTCGTGAGGAACGAGGCAACCGGTTGTACCAAGACGGCGCGCCAGACGTGTGGGTCGTACTTGGTGAAGAGGCGTTACTCCGGCAACTCGGTAGCCGTGACGTGATGGCCGTGCAGCTCGCACGGCTTCGTGAGATGGCCGATCTGCCGACCGTCTCGCTTCGCGTCGTCCCGCTGGACCAGGGTGCTTACGCGGGGTTGAGCTGCCCGTTCACGTTGCTGTGGATCGAGCGGGCAAAGGCCACCATCGCCTACCTGGAAACCTTGACCGGAGCGGACTATTTGAAGACGACCGGCGCGTATAGCCTCGCCTTTGATCAGGCTCAGGGCGGCGCGCTGTCGGAGGCAGACACGCTCGCCCTACTGGATCGCTACATCGCCAACCTGCACTAACGGCGGGATACAGGAGAGAAAGCATGACCAATAACAGCCGCCTCCGGTGGCGCAAATCGAGCTACAGCGGAGGTGCCCAACAGTGCGTTGAGGTGGCACGCGTCGATCACTCGCACGGCGCGTTAAGGGACTCCAAGCTCGGGGACCGCTCGCCGATCCTAGTTGTCGGCATGAACGCCTTCTCCAGCTTCATCAGCAGTATCAAGTCCGGCCGTCTCGACGGCTGAACCCCCTACAACGAAGGCCCCTCGCCAACCCAGCGAGGGGCCTTCCGCTGCGGCAGGTCACAACGGCCCATCGGGTACTTGTGGGATAGAAAACCCTTGTAGGGTAAGGAAATCCTTCCCGACTCGTGACGCGGGTACGCCTGCGTCCGGATGGTGTTAAACTCTGGCTGTCGCATCTTCGACGCACACGATGCGCTCGGACTCGGCGACCTCACCCAGCATCGCCGCCAGCAGCGTCGTCTTGCCGGTGGCGGTACCGCCTACCACCAGGAACGCCAGCCTGGCAGCCACGATCTCGCGCAGCACCGCTGCGGTCGGCCCGTCGAAGGCCCCGGAACTCCGCAGCGCATCGAGGTCGTGCGCGGCAGGGCGCAGCACGCGCAGCGAGATGCAGGTGCCCTCGCCCGCGACCGGCGGCAGCACGGCGTGCAACCGCACCAGCCCGGACGCGCTCTCCTGCGGCAACCAGGCGTCGACCCACGGCTGGGCGTCGTCCAGCCGACGGCCGCTGGCAACGGCGAGCCGCTGTGCGAGGCGGCGCACCGCATCCTCGTCGGCGAAGCGCACCGCCGCCCGCGCAAGCCCGTCGCCCCGGTCCACCCAGACCTTGCTTGGCGCGGTGACGAGCACGTCGGAAACCGCGGGATCGCGCAGCAGCGGCTCCAGCACTCCGGCCCCGCGGAATTCCTGCTGCACCAGGCGAAGCGCGGCTAGGACGTCGGCGTCGGCGACCAGCCCGCCGGACTCCTCCCGCACCGCGGACGCGACGGCTGCCGAGGTCAGCGTGGCACCGCTGCCGACCAGCCGGTTGCGCACCCGCTCCAGCAATTCGCCGTCGATCGTGCCGGCCACAGTGGACTCCGCTGGCGCTGCGCCGGCGATCTGATCGACTTCCAGGACACGGCTCATGGACATGACTGACCCACTTCCGTTCTGGTGGAGCACCGAATAGAGCTGCTTCCCGCACCGGCCGACCGGCTGGTGCGAACGTTCCAAGCCCGCGCTCGAGCTCGGTGCGGTCGCGACGAGACCGTCGCCGCGCCAGCACCGAGGCCGCGGACAACTCCGGAGGCCCGCCGACACCCAGGCCTCGATCAAGAACTCACCAAGCCACAGTGGACATTTCCGCGCCGCTGAGCGCGGCCAGGACTTCCTGCGCGGCTCGCGCAACCGGCCCCCGGCGGATCGCGGCGAAGCCGCCGCGGTCCAGGGTGGCGGGCAGGCTTGCCTGCGGCCGCATGACCGACAGGACGTCCGCGCCCACCGCTCGCGCCACGTCGGCCGTGCGTAATCCGCCCGGTGCCGGACCTCGCACCACCAGCCGGACCGGGCTGGCCGCGTGTTCACGGATGCTCGCCACCGCACGGGCCGCCGCCGCGCAGGCGCGCACTTCGGCAGGGACGACGACCACCGCCAGGTCCGCCTGGCGCAGCCCGGCCACGGCCGCTGCCGGGAGGCTGCGCGGCAGGTCGCATACGACCGTGTCGCCCGCCCGACGGCCTGCGCTTAGCACCGCTCGCACCGCCTCCGGGGTCAACCCGCTCGACGGCCCGTCACGATCGCAGGACAGCACTGTGATCGCACCGGCTCCGATGCGGCGCTTCGGCAACGCCTCGTGCAACGCGCTCGCCGCGAGCCGACCGGCGTTGACGGCCAACCCCGACCAGCGCAGGCCGTCGGCGGCTTCGGCTCCGACGGCGAGGTCCACGCCGCCACCGAGCGGATCGCAGTCGACCAGCAACGATCGTTCGCCGCCGCGCGCCGCGATCATCGCCACCGCGGTGGCCAGCACCGAGGCACCGGCACCTCCGCACCCGCCCAACACCGTGAGCACCCGGCCGCCCTGCGTCGGCACGTCGCCCGCATCGGAGAGCAGCTCGATGAGGGTCGCCTCGTCGGCAGGTAGTTGCAGGACGTGCTCGGCACCGATCTCGAACGCGGCGCGCCAAAGCTCAGAGGTCGGGTCCCGGCACAGCACGGCGACACCCCGTCTTCGCGGTAGACCGTTGGCCGCACCGATCGCGGCCGGGTCGAGCAGCACCAGGGGCGCGGTCCGCCAGCCAGCAGCCGCCGGATCCGGGGCGTGCTCCAGTTCGCCGCCGGTGGCAGCGGCCAGTCGCGAGACCTCTTCTGCCAACGCGGAATCTCGCGTGACGAGCAGCGGACGTGTAGTAGTCATGGCGATGCCTCCGGCAGTCGAATTGTGCGAGTGAGATGAGCGCGGAATTGGTGCGTCGATAACCAAGGTGGCCGGATCTTCGACGACTGCCAACCGGGTTTTCCAAATCTGTGGACAAATCCAGCGCCTGTGGACAACTCGCATCCCCCGGAAGCGCGATACCCACGAAAAATGGAAAGGATTCACATTCGCTTCGGCTGGATTCGCCCGCACGGGCTCCGCCGGAAATGGGACGACCCCCGCCAGGGGGGAGGCGCGGGGGTCGTCAACCAGTTCAGCTCCGGGGGGTCGAGCTGAACCTGTCCGGATAACACCGGACTACCCTCACTCTAGCCCGTAGATCCCCCGCAACACCCCGCGTCCATTAGAGGGAACGTTCTTGCTCTCGGTGTGCACTGAACCGAACTGTAGGCGACATTCGAGTCAAGAATTAGCTCCCATTAGACGAGAGCGACACGCAGCATCACACGCACCGTGAGTTCTTGGCGCACATCCGCGCACCGGCGCGCGGCCGCGGGATTCCCGCCGATGATTCCGGAAATCCCGGTACCGGGACCACGCAACAACTCCCGCAAGGGGACAACTGCGGAACCACTCGGGCAAAGCGCGGACAACGGAGATCGAAGGCCAAAGCAGGAATGGAAAAAGCTCCGGCAATGCGCGCCCGCAGCCCGCTCCTCCCGGCTCGTATGCTGTGCGGCGTGACAGAGCCCGCGAACCAATCGGCCCCCACTGGACGGCGGGTGGCCGCGTTCTTCGACCTGGACAAGACCGTCATCGCCAAGTCGAGCACGCTCGCCTTCAGCCGGCCCTTCTTCCAAGAGGGGCTGATCAACCGGCGGGCCGTGCTGAAGAGCGCCTACGCCCAGTTCGTGTTCATGCTGGCCGGCGCCGACGCCGACCAGATGGACCGGATGCGCGCGCACATCACCTCGCTGTGCACCGGCTGGGACGTCGAGCAGGTCAACGCGATCGTCGAGGAAACCCTGCACGACATCGTCGACCCGCTGGTCTACAAGGAAGCCACCCAGCTCATCGCCGAACACCAGGAGCAGGGACACGACATCGTCGTGCTGTCAGCCTCGGGTGAGGAGGTCGTCGCCCCCATCGCCAAGCTGCTCGGTGCCACGCACTGGTCCGGCACCCGGATGGTCGTGGTTGACGGCCGCTACACCGGCGAAGTCGAGTTCTACTGCTCCGCGGAGAACAAGGCGACCGCCGCCAGGGAACTCGCCGACAAGTACGGCTACGACCTGCCCGAATCCCACGCCTACTCGGACTCGATCACCGACTTGCCGCTGCTGGAGAGCGTCGGGCACCCCACCGTCGTCAACCCCGACCGCGGGCTGCGCAAGGAGGCCGTCCAGCGCGGCTGGCCGTCGTTGTCCTTCGAGCACCCGGTGTCGCTGCGCGCCCGGATCCCAACGCCGTCCCGCGCCGCGGTGACCGCAGCCGGCGTCGGCATGGGCGCGGTGGCAGCGGCCGGAGCCGCATGGTGGGGCTTGCGGGCCTGGCGCCGCCGCCGCTGACGGCGCACCCGGCCGCACGTTTTCGGCTCCACACCGCGGAACCCCGGTGATCACCACCGGCGCGCGACCCCGATGATCACCATCGGCGGGAACCAATACCTACGGCTCACACCCGAACCCTTGCAGTGACGCGCGTCACCGACTACAAAGAGAAGTGCGGACCCTGGTTGGCCAGGGATGTTACGGAGGAGAAGTAGCATCCACCCCGATCAGACTCCGTGCACGAGTCTCGGAGCACCCACGCGTTGCCGCACACAAGGCTGGTCGTTCCACGGGGTTGCGTACCGGGACGCCGGACGCCTAGCCCGAAAGTTACGACACAAGTGCACGCTTGGTAACCCGAGCACTCGCGCGGAAGGCGGCGGCCCGTCGATCTGATCGACGGGCC